>JAYVWK010000356.1:0-4734 GCA_043786185.1 Burkholderiales bacterium | reverse complement strand
CGGCGAAGTGTGGCTGCGCGGCAAGAACATCGTGCGTGGCTACTGGCGCGATGCGGACAACCCCGCTTTCGAGAACGGCTGGTTCAAGACCGGCGATCTGGCACGCCAGGATGAGGACGGCTTTTACTACATCGTCGGGCGCTCCAAGGAAATGATCATCTCGGGGGGCGAAAATATCTACCCGGCCGAGATCGAGAACCTTCTGGCCGACTGTCCCGAATTGCTCGAAGCCGCGGTGGTCGGCGTGGCGGACGAAAAGTGGGGCGAGGTGGCGGTGGCAGCCGTGGTGAGGAAGCCCGGCACGACCATCGATGAAGCAGGGGTGCTTGCACTTTTCAATGGCAAGCTGGCGAAATACAAGCACCCGCGGCGAGTCGTGTTTGTCGACAGTTTGCCCAAGACGGCGCTCGGCAAGGTGCAGAAGGCGGCGCTGAAAATCGATCTGCGCTGATTGGCGCGGACGCTGCGGATCTATGCCTTTGGCGTGTAGTCCACGCCGGCCAAACCCTTGAAATGCCGATCGATCGTCACCAGGCGTGCGTCGTAGAGGTTGGCCGTGGCATACACGATCGCGTCCGCTGTCGCCAGGCGATGAGCGCGCGCGAGCGCGGCAGCGTGCAAGGCGATCGACTCGTCAAGCGGGATCACGCGACCCAGGCGGGTACCGGCGACAACTGCTTCTGCCTGCTCTTCGGAAAGTTCGCGCAGGCACCATTTGTAGAGTTCATGCTGGATCAGCGTCGGTACAAGCAGGTCGCGCGCAGCGGCGAAGACGGGTGCAAAGCGCTTGCCCAAGGCGCTGCCGACAATCCACTCGACCCAGACGCAAGTATCTGCGACCACCATGCGTCAGGCGACCCGCGTTTTCTTCTTCGCCGGACCCGGTTTCGACAAACGCGCGTCGCGGTCATTGCGATCCCGTACCCCGTCTGGGTTGGCGCCGCAGCCAAGGCCGAATAGATCTTCCATTCTGGGCTGCGGTACGAGCTTGAGGGTGCGGCCAATTCTCAGAAACTCGAACTTCTGCCCCGGCTTCAAGCCCATTTCTTCACGAACATCCTTGGGAATGGAAATCTGGAACTTGGCCGAAAGGGTGGTTGCGCTCATTTGGAGTCCGGATCGATCAATAAAACGTAAGAATACCGGAAATGCCGATCGGACCCGGATCCGATGCCTCACAACTCCGTATATTTCTTGCTCGTCCCGCGTGCCAGTTCGACTGGATACTTCTGCGCGTTGATCGAGAGCTTGTTGTGCGCCGCCGCCACCAGGTCGATGCCCAACTTATCGGTCAGGTTCAACAGATAAAGGAACACGTCCGCCGCTTCCAGCGCCACAGCTTGCACCTTGTCGGCCGGCAATTCACGGCTTTGGCTGTCGGTGAGCCACTGGAAATGCTCCAGCACCTCGGCCGCCTCGATCGATAGCGAGCAGGCCAGGTTCTTGGGCGAATTGAACTGTTCCCAGTCGCGCTCGAGGGCGAACTGGCGGATCAGCTTGACAAGGGCGGTCAGGTCGGAGGTCATGGGTTCGGCTCTACTGTCAGGAGTCACGGGGGACGGGCAAGAGGTGAGACGGCAGGGGCGCTGCGACGTGAAATGCGTCGCTTGCCACGCGCGGGCCGGGATGCCGTTTACCAGCGCCGGCTGCCGGCAGCTTGCCGCCCGGCATCATGGACCGGCTCATCCCGCAGGCTTTGCGCAGTATCTGGTCGGCGGCGGCAAGGGTTCGCCCCACATTCGCCGCCAGATCCAGGGCAGACCGCAGGTGAGGTCCGGCCGTGCGCCGATTTGTTCTGGCCTGGCCAGCGGCACCGCGGGGCTGTGACGTTCGGCGACGGCGAAACTGAAGATGTAGTTCGGTTCCTGCCCCATGCGCAGGTCGGTGATGAGCACGCGCGCACCATCTGCCCGCAAGGCGTAAAAGCTCTTGCTGAAGGCGCGTATGCGGCCCACCGCCAGGTCGCGCTGCAGTTCGGCGGCCAGCGCATTGCCGCGCGGAAAGCGTTCGAAGGCAATCGTCGGGGTGTCGGCCGCAGGCCGATCAAGCAGTGAGTGGAAGCCTTCGAGGTAGGTGTCGCCCGCTACCACCACGACGCGCCACAAGAGGCTGTTGAAGGCGCTGGGCGTGACCAGCACGTGCTCGGCTGCAATGCCTTGCGCCGCCAGCGTGGCGGTGGTCACGCGCGTTACCTGCTGCTGTGCGAGCACGCCCCAGGCAAGGTAGGCCGTGCTCAGGACCAGGCCGATGCCATTGGCGCGCATGCCGCGGCGCGTGACAAGCCCCTTGCCCTCGGCTTTCTCGCGTGTTGCCAGGGCCCAACCGGCGCCGATCAGGAGCGGCAGCGTGTACAGCGGGTCGATGATGAACACGCTGCCCACCGCGTAGGGATAGTCGTTGAAAGGCAGGGCGAGTTGCGTGCCGTAGACCGTCATCACGTCCAGGAGCGGATGGGTGACCAGCGCCAGCCAGAGCGCCAGCCACCAGCGGCGCCAGTGTGCCCACTCGCCATGCAGGCGCGCCACCACCAGCGCGAACGGCAGCGAGAAAAGGCTCAACCAGAACGGCGCATGCGTCTCCGCGCGATGCAGCACCATGTTGCGAATCGCATCGCCATGGTCGATCAGCACGTCGAGGTCGGGCAGCGTGCCGGCCACCCCGCCCCACAAGGCGGCTTTCCAGACGGCGGTGCGCCGCCCCATGGTGGCTACGCCGACCGCTGTACCCAGTGCGATTTGTGAAAGGGAATCCATGAATCAGGCAGGCACGCTCAGGCCAAAGGCAGAAGCATACCAAGCGAGGTGTGGCGACCGGATACGGGGGCGGCGCGCAAGCCGCGGCGTCGAATCCGAGACCGAGACCGAAAACGTGCTTGCGGTTCCCGGGCCTTGCCGGTGCCGCCACTCCTCCGGCTTGTCGCCTGGCGCGAATCCCGCGCGCCGTCCGCTCCCTATTTCGACGGCAGCGCGCGCAAGTAAGCCACCAACGCATCCAGATCGGCGGGCGTGATTTTCGCGTAGTACGGGATCGCCATCGGCAGCTTGAGGCGGCTGCCGTCGGGCCTGACACCGGTGGTGATGATTTGCCTGATCTCGGCATCGGAATACTTTGCCAGCCCGGTCGGTGTGATGTTGGTCGATACGCTCGGGCCGGCCGGATTCATCAAAAGCGCGCCACCGGCGCCAAGATTGTTCTCGATGTCCGGCCCCTTCGGACCGCGCGGCGAATGGCATTCGATGCAGTGCCCGGCGGGTCCCGCCAGGTAGCGGCCGTAGGCCACCTTGTCGTCGCGCGCGACGTCGGCGATCCTGCCTACCGGCGGCCCGTAGGATTTCGGCAGCGGCATCTTGTATTCGGACTTCGGCGCGATGTTGCGGACCGCTTTGACCGTGCGCAGGTATGCGACCAGCGCGTTCACATCATTGTCCGAGAGGCCGCGATACATGCCGATCGACATCGGCGCACCGATGATCGAGCCATCCGGTCGCCTGCCTTCGCGGATGGCCGTGACGATCTGCGCATCGGTCCACTTGCCGATGCCGGTTTCCGCGTCCTGTGTGATGTTTTGGGCGTAGGCCACGAACACCGGGGCATTGATGCGGTAGCCTCCGGCCAGTTCCATTCCCGCGAGCGGGCTGTTGTCGGGCCCGCGCGGCGTGTGGCAGGTGCCGCAGGCCATGATCGAGGTGGCCAGATAGCGCCCGCGCTCGACGGCTGTCTCGGCAATCACTGACGTGCCCTGCGTAAGTAGTGCCAGCACCGCAAACGTGGTCTGGATCATCCGCAGCATGGTCTTCCCCCTTTGAACAATCGTTTTTGTCTCTGCCCACTTTCGCATGCTAATGCAGCTAGTCGGCGGCCGCAACGGGCTCGAACCGCACGATCGGATGGCCGGATGATGCGTTCTCAAGCGCGAGCGAGCGGGCTGCAAGTGCCGGGGCAGGCGTGCGCAGGCATGAATCGGTGCCATTGGAGAAGTATATATTTGATCAAACATACGCTGTCAGATTGACTTATCGCAAAAATACTGGTTATATTTGATCAAATGGCCACCAGCAATCTTGATATCGGCCTGCGTATCCGCGATGACATCGTAGCCGGGGATCTGCAATTCGGCGCGCGTATCACCATCGATGCGCTGGCCACCCGCTATGGCGTGAGCCACATGCCGGTGCGCGAAGCGCTGCGCGAGTTGCAGGGCGAAGGGCTGGTGGTGATCGAACCGAATCGCGGCGCGCGGGTGCGCACCATCGACGCGCGCTTCGTCGAAAACCTGTTGGAGATTCGTACCGCGCTTGAGGTGATGATGGTGCGCCGCGCGGCGCAGCGTGCGACGCCGGGAGATATCGCCGAATTGCGCGCGATCGAGGATGTACTGGAGCAACATATCGACAGCGGCGATCATGCGGCGGTGGTGGCCGAGAACCGGCGCTTTCACCAGACCATCAACCGCATCGCCGACAACGTCGATGCGCTGCCGATCGTCGACCGCCACTGGATGTTGCTGGCCGCCCTGTGGCGCAACTTCGGCTACGGCGCGGCGCGCTTCGCTGGCGTGGCCAATGACCATCGCCACCTGATTGCGGCACTGGAGGCACACGACCAGGAGGCGGCATCGATGATCATGGGCGCGCACGCGACCAAGGCCAAGCTGGAACTGCTGGCGCGGGTTGCCGCGCAAACGGCGGCGCCGGTGCGCAAGTTGAGGCGTGCATGAGCGATGCCGGACTGCGC
>JAYVWK010000355.1:0-6280 GCA_043786185.1 Burkholderiales bacterium | reverse complement strand
ATGTCGGTCGATTGCATCGAGCCCGTGCCTTCGACGAAATCACGGGCCTCGACACGGCGGCGTATGGCCTGGATGGCCTCACCGGACAGAGTCTGGCCGTCGAGCACGATCTTGAGCCCGTTGTACTGGGGGGGGTTGTGACTGCCGGTGATCATCACGCCGCTGTGGGCGTCGAGAAAATGGGTGGCGAAATAGAGTACCGGTGTCGGCGCGAGGCCGATATCGAGCACATCGCGGCCGGACTGGAGCAAGCCATTGGCCAGCGCCTGCATCAAGGGCGCGCTGGAATGGCGACCATCGCGCGCCACGACCACGGTCTTTTGACCACGCGCCTCGGCTTCGGCACCGAGCGCGCGGCCAATATCGTAGACGCTTTCCTCGGTCAAGGTCTCGCCAACCACACCCCGAATATCGTAGGCACGGAAGATGGAACCGGCGACGCTGGTGTCGCCGCTGGCGAAGTCATGCATGTCAGCGTCGAGATTAAAATCCAGATCGATGTCGAGGCTAGCGCCCGCGCTACCTGGCTCGGTCGGATCTTCGTCGCGCGCAGCGTCCGCCACGCGCTTGATGGTCGTGATGTCGTCGCTGTCGGCATCGGCACGCGCGGCGTGGGGAATGGTGCCTCTCGCCGCACGTTGGTGGGCGCCAGGCAGCAATTGTTCGAGACCGGGGTGGGCGCCTTCAAGGATGGCCTTGATAGCGCCGGTTAAGATCACTGGGTCGGCGCTGGCGGTGGTAGCGGCGCTGGCGCCGCGACGCCGGGCCAGCAGCACCACAATAACGCCGCCGCAGGCCAACACCAGCGCGACGACGGGTAACAACATGTCGTGACCGCTGTCGCCGCGAGTACCGGCCAGGATCGCGCCTTCGCTCGTCACCGTCACTACGAAGCGCGAATCCGGCACGTGGGAATTGCTGCTTGGCACGTCGCCGACCGGTTTGACGCCGTTAGCCGCAATGCTGTTGCCAGGCACCTGGCGGATTTCAAGATAGGCGTGCTTAAGGGGATTCTCGGCCACCGCTTTGCGCAGCACGTCGAGACTCAAAGCCAGATGCAGGAAACCGATGAGGGCGGCGTGGCCGTCGGCAGCCGGTGCTGTGACACGCTTCAAAATCACCAGATGCTCGTCTGGCGTACCGCCGAGATGAGCCTCCATGGGTAAATCTTTGGCTTCTTCGCGCGACCGGTTAAGCATCGATATCGAAGCATAGGACAGCGGTGGATGGGCAGACGGCACGGAATCGCGGAAATCGGCCGGCAGAATACGCAGGGCCAGCACCCCGTCGAGCTTGGGAGCGAGGTGCGTGGCCAGAGCGGCGCGTGATTCGTCACTGCCGCTAACCAGCGCGGTGGCAACGTCCGGATTTACAGCGAGATCGGCTAGCGCCTGATGATAGGCAGTGAAGGTACTGCCGATCCGGTCGGCCAGTTCGTCAGAAAATTTCTGGAAGGTCGGACTAACGGTAGTGCCGCCACGGGTGTCGTCGCTGAACAGGGGAACAAGCACCTTGACGCCGATGCCGAACATCAGCACGAGGACGAGCGCCGCGATGACGGCGCGCGGCGAGCGCGCCAACGGCCCCGCGAAACTGCTCGCGTTGATGGGAGATTTCATTCTTTACACGCCCGGCTCGTGCCGCGCACGGACCGCCCCTGGATCAATGTCAGCAGTGTACAAGCTCAACTCCTTGAATACACGCGGGCCTAGGCCTCGTTGCGCGCGGCGTAACGGGCCGCGATCACGTCCACCAGTGCGCGCGCGAGGTCGGTCTTGGCGGCGCGCGGCAAGCGTTGCGAGCCACCGCGCCAGATCACCAGCAGTTCGTTATCGTCGGCATTGAAGCCGAGGCCGGCACCGACCATATTGGCGGCAACCATGTCGATGGCTTTGTTGTCGAGCTTATCGCGCGCATGACGCTCGACGTCATTGGTCTCGGCCGCGAAGCCGACCGTGAAGGGCGGTGGTGAGGTGGCGGCGACGCGCTTTAAGATGTCTTCGTTGGGTACCAGTGTGAGTTCGAGCGCGCTGCTGGCGCGTTTGATCTTGAGCTCGGCGGCGGCGGCGGGACGGTAGTCGGCCACCGCCGCCGTGCCGATGAAGATGTCGGTCGGCAGCCGTGCCATCACCGCCTCGAACATCTGCTGGGCAGTCTCGACGCCAACCACGATGACGCCAGCCGGCGGCGACAGCATGGTCGGGCCGCTGACCAGGGTCACCAGGGCGCCGGCTTCGCGCAGCGCAGTGGCGAGGGCATAGCCCATCTTGCCGGAACTGTGGTTGCTGATGTAGCGCACCGGATCGATGGGTTCGCGAGTGGGGCCGGCCGTCAACAACACGCGCTGCCCGGCCAGCAGGCCGTGCTCGAACAGGGCGGCCGTGGCGGCGCAGATCTCGGTTGCCTCCAGCATGCGGCCCGGGCCCACTTCGCCACAGGCCTGGCTGCCTGCACCGGGACCGGCAAAGCGCAGGCCGCGGACGCGCAGGGCAGCGAGGTTGTCCTGGGTCGCGGCATGTGTCCACATCTGCTGATTCATGGCCGGTGCGGCCAGGATCGGCGCTACACTGGCGAGACAGACGGCGGTGGCGAGATCGTTGGCGAGCCCCAAGCGCAGGCGGGCGAGGAAATCAGCGGTGGCCGGCGCAACCAGGATCACCTCGGCCCAGCGCGCCAGTTCGATATGGCCCATGGCGGCCTCGGCAGCGCTATCGAAGAGTTCGTTGCGCACTTCCCGGCCGGATACGGCCTGCAAAGTGAGTGGTGTGATGAAGGCGCTCGCAGCGGGAGTCATCACCACCTGCACCTCGGCACCGGCGTCGCGCAAGCGGCGCACGACATCGGGTGATTTATAGGCTGCGATGCCGCCGCTCACGATCAGCAGTACGCGGCGGGCAGCGAGAGCGGTAAGCGGCGTGACGGCATCCATCGGCCACGATATTACCCGTAAGCGCCGCGCTTCCATATACTGACAGGCGACCTGGAATGACTACCCAAGGAGGGGTGAACGATGGCCATCAAGGATTGGCCGGCCGACGAACGGCCGCGCGAAAAACTACTGCGTCAAGGCAGTCAGGTGTTGTCCGACGCTGAACTCCTCGCGGTGCTGATGCGAACCGGCGTGGCCGGCAGCGATGCGGTGACTCTGGCGCGACGTCTGATCGCCGATTGCGGTGGACTGCGCGGCTTGCTGGAGGCGCGCTTGGAACGAATGGTGCAGCTGCCGGGTTGCGGTCCGGCGACCTTCGCGACTTTCCATGCAGCGCTCGAACTGGGCCGCCGCTATGTCTTCAGCACGCTGCAACGCGAGGGGCCGCTGGAGAATCCCAGTGCCGCGAGCCACTACCTGGTATCGCGCATGAAGGCCTATCAACGCGAAGTCTTCGCCTGCCTCTTTCTTGACACTAGACACCGTGTGATTGCGCTGCGCGAGTTGTTCTTCGGCTCCATCGACAGTGCCACGGTACATCCGCGCGAGATCGTCAAAGCCTGCCTGGAGCTCAATTGCGCGGCGGTGATCCTGGCCCACAATCATCCCTCGGGGGTGGCCGAGCCCAGTGCGGCGGACGCCGCCATCACGCGGCGCATCGTCGACGCGGCGGCCCTGATCGACGTTCGGGTGCTCGATCATCTCGTGGTCGGTGAGCGCGAAGCGGTGTCGATGGCGGCGCTTGGCATGTTGTGACACCGCCCTGAAGGATGCCCGCGCAGGCCGGATTTACGGGCAATCGAACATCACGCTTGGATCGAGTTCGGTTTGCCGATAGACTCGCAACCCTTTTTCGCGCCTTTATCAGGAGGCCATCATGTCGCGGGTATGCCAAGTTACGGGGAAACGGCCGGTCAGCGGCAATAATGTGTCGCACGCCAACAACAGGACGCGTCGGCGTTTTCTGCCCAACCTGCAGCGCCATCGATTCTGGGTGGAAGCAGAGAAGCGCTTCGTGCGCCTGCGCGTGAGCACCAAAGGTCTGCGCATCATTGACAAACAGGGCATCGACACGGTTCTCAAAGAGATCCGGTCGCGCGGTGAGAAAGTCTAGGAGACGCCGTCATGCAAGACAAAATCAAGATGGTTTCGAGCGCCGGCACCGGCCACTACTACACCACGACGAAGAACAAGCGCACCCATCCGGATAAGATGGAGCGCAAGAAGTTCGACCCGGTCATCCGCCAGCACGTGATGTACAAGGAAGCGAAGATCAAATAACTGCGGGCGCACATCGGCCGCCAATGAAAACCCCGCCTTGAAGGCGGGGTTTTTTTGTTTCCGCTCCGGTGGTGGAGCACCCTCAGGTGGCGCTGCCCACCTGCGAGGTATAGCCGCGCAACATCTGGGCAAAGTCGTGCAACGCCTGAATGCCGGTGGTCTCGGCCTGCTGGCACCAATCCTGCAAAAGCTTGAGCAGATTTTCGCGGCTGGCGGCACGCTGCTCATAAATTTCCTGCAGACGCTGGCGGAAGCCATACACCACTTCCAGCGCCTGACTGTGACGCAGAGCGTCGTGCAGCGTGCCACGCTCAGAGTCGTTCAAGCGTTCGTCGGCGCGCAGCAGCAGGCGCCGCACCGGCTTCAACTGCGGGCGCACATCGGCACCGGCTTTGCGCACTTCCTCGCGATGCACGCGCTTGACCACCATGCGGCCGTAGTCGGCCATCACATGCAAGCGATTGCCGACGACCGCCTTCAGGGTCTCGAAGTCGACGGCCGACTTGGCCACATCAACCGCCGGCCGGGCCGGCGCCAGCTTGCGCACCTTGGCCAGGCCGAAGATCTCCATGATGCGGATGTACATCCAGCCCAGATCGAATTCCCAGGGGTTGACCGAGAACTTGGCGGAACTGCCGAAGGCGTGGTGGTTGTTGTGCAGTTCTTCGCCGCCGATCAGGATGCCCCACGGCACGATGTTGGTGGAGGCATCGGCAGGCTGGAAGTTGCGATAACCCCAGTAGTGTCCGACACCATTGATGATGCCCGCCGCCGTCACCGGTATCCAAACCATTTGCACCGCCCAGATGGTGAGACCGATAGGCCCGAACAGCAGCACATCGATGGCCAGCATCAGCATGATGCCCAGCATACTGCGCTTGGAATAAAGGTTGCGCTCCAGCCAGTCGTCCGGTGTGCCGCGACCGTATTTTTCCAGCGTTTCAGGGTTCTGGGCTTCCTTGCGATAAAGCTCCGCCCCTTCCAGCAGCACCTTCTTGATGCCCAATATTTGCGGGCTATGCGGGTCATCCGCAGTTTCGCATTTGGCATGGTGTTTGCGGTGGATAGATGCCCATTCCTTGGTCACGGTGCCGGTGGTCAGCCACAACCAGAAGCGGAAGAAATGACTGGCAACAGGGTGCAAATCCAGTGCGCGATGCGCCTGGTGGCGGTGTAAAAAAATGGTCACCGAGGCGATGGTGATGTGAGTGAGCGCCAGTGTGGTGAGCACATAGCCCCACCACGGTAAATCCAGTAAACCAGAAAACATGCCTTCTCCTAAGAACAACCCGCTGTCATTGTAGCAATGAGACCATTTTACAGAAGCAGGGGTTCAGTGGGTGACTAAATTCGTTCCAACACCGCCGCGAAAAATCCATCCGTATTGTGTAAATGGGGGCGTAGTTCCAGATAATCAACCGCTTCTACCGCGATCTTTTGTTGTTGCAATACTACACCAGCCGGGCGCAGCACGAAGTCGGGATGGGCGGCGAGGAAGGCTTGCACGATGTGCTGATTTTCTTCCGGCAAAAAACTGCACGTCGCGTACACCAGACGCCCGCCTTTTTTCAGCAGGCGGCTGGCGGAGGCGAGTATCGCAGCTTGCTGAAGGGCGTAAGCTTCGATGCTGCCCGGCGACTGGCGGAATTTCAGATCCGGGCTGCGCCGCAACGTGCCCAAGCCGCTGCACGGTGCATCCACCAGCACGCGGTCGATTTTGCCGGCCAGGCGTTTTACCTTGAGGTCGTTCTCGTGCGCGATCAGCATCGGCTGGATGTTGCTGGCACCGGAGCGTTTCAGGCGCGGCTTGAGATTGGCGAGGCGCTTTTCGGAGACGTCCATCGCGTACAAACGCCCTTGCGAATTCATCATGGCAGACAGCATCAGCGTCTTGCCGCCCGCACCGGCGCAAAAATCCACCACCATATCGTTGCGTTTGGGGGCGAGCAGGAAGCCGAGCAACTGGCTGCCCTCGTCTTGCACTTCTATCTTGCCCTCGGTGAACAGCGCGTCCTTGTTAAGCGGAATTTTTTCCTTGAGGCGGATGCCGATGGGCGAGTAGGGTGTGGC
>JAYVWK010000354.1:0-4374 GCA_043786185.1 Burkholderiales bacterium | reverse complement strand
GCGCGACCCGGCACGCCTGGTGCCGATCGTGCTCGAACCGGAGCACATCATGATCGCGGTCAGTGGCGATCCGTGGCGCACCAACTGCTACATGTTGGCACACAACGGCATGCTCGGCTTTCCCACCACCAGGGAGATCGAGTTGCCGTCCGACTGGCGCGTGAAATTGCGTCGCGCACAGGGCGGATGAATCCCGGCCGCGACGCCTGCTGGGTGATCCTGCCGATCGCCCAGCAGGCCAGCGGTGCATGGATCGACACGCTGCTGCACGAACGCCTGGCCGAGGCTTACGCCAAGAGAGGTTTTCCTGGCGACTGCCCCGCCGTGCGTAGCCGGGTCGAGGTGTTCCGCGACAGCGATGCAGAAGCGCTGGTCAACCAGCGCTTCTATCAGCGCGGCTGGACTGATGGCCTGCCAATCGTCGCGCCCACCGTGTACCGGGTGCAGGAAATGCTGCGCCAATCGCCGCTCCCTGGGTGCGCAGTCATCGGCGAAATGGAGCCGATGCGCGGGCAGGCGAGCGTCGAACGGCTGGCGGCCAACGCCGTAATGGCCGGTTGCCTGCCAGCACATTTTCCGGTGGTGCTGGCAGCGACGCGTGCCTTGCTGGACCCTGCGTTCAACCTGCGCGGCGTACAAACCACCGATGAAAACGTGGCCCCCTTGCTGGTCGTCAGCGGCCCGCTTGCCGATGAACTCGACATCAACGCCGGCCTGGGCGTGCTGGGACCCGGATGGCAAGCCAATGCGACCATCGGACGGGCATTGCGCCTGATCATGACCAACATCGGCGGCGGCTGGCCGGGCGTGGTGTCGCTGGCCGGTATCGGCCAGCCGGCACGCTACACGCTGTGCCTTGCCGAGCGCCGTCAGCCGCCCTGGCCGGCATTGCATGTCGAAGCCGGGCTGGCCGAAACCGAGAGTGCCGTGACGCTGATGCGCGCGGAATGCGCGATCAACGTGACCGGCGATCTCGACGACATCGCAGACGTGATGGGTTCGGCCGCGTCGGCGTTCAGCCTGCTGCACGGCGGCAGGGTCGCCATACTGCTGGCGCCGTACACTGCGGCGCGCTTAGCCGGCGCGGGCAAGAGCAAGGCCGATGTCGCGCAATACCTGTTCGAGCACGGCCGCATCGCGCCGGAGCGCTGGCAACGCCTGTGGGTCCGCCGCGAGATCGTACCCAGCTACGGTGCGCCCGAATGGGTAAGCCGCGCCGAGGCTCGCGGATCGATTCCGGTGGTGGAAAGCCCCGACCATATCGTGATCTTCGTCGCCGGCGGCGACGCGCCGATCGCGCAGCACGCCTACTTTCCGACCTGGGGTTTCCCGGCTTGCCGGATCACACTGCCGATCGTGTCGGCACGGACCTGACGCAGGAGTGCTGTTTCATCCAAAGCCAACCACCGCTGGGCGAAGCCGCCGTGGCGGCCTCGCCCAGCGCGGACGGAATCGGGCCGCCGTCGCCGATTTTCGCGGCTTCGACCACGCAGACGCGAAGGCGTCAGGGAACGGTATCGCACGTCCGTCACGACATGACCCGGTTGGTCGCGCTGCAAGGGTGCCTGGACGACCTGCAGGTTTGGCTCCAGTCTGACAAACACGACTATCGCCGCGACGCTGCGGCTTGACTGTCTCCGACGATTGTATACAATGGACAGAACTCATGCCTACTGCTCACATTCCCGGTGCGCCGCCAGCCGGCCGCCAACAGCCGTCCGCCGCCGCGCCTGCGGCCAGATTCCAGCCGTCCGGCGTTCTGGCCGAAGAGCTCGCACGATTTCTGCAGTCCGCGATCGTTTTTTGCGAAATCGCACCCGGCGCCCGCCTGACCGAGGAAGACATCAGTTTGCGCTACAACCTGAGTCGCTCACCCGTGCGCGAAGCCTTTCGCCTGCTTGCGGCGGACGGTCTGGTGGTGCTCTCTGCACGCCGCGGCATCCGCGTGACACCGGTGAGTCGCCGCGACTTAGCCGAAGTTCAAGGCTGCCGCGTCGAGCTTGAGGGGCTGGCCGCATTCCAGGCGGCCGAACATGCCGGTGCGGCCGACCTCGCGGAATTGCGCGCCATCGTCGAGGCAATGGCCGGCGCTCTCGCCGGCGGCGACGTGCGCGGCTACTTCAAGCACAACGTGGCGTTCACCACCCGCATCCATCTGGCCTCCGGCAATGTGACCCTGATGCGCCTGCTCAACGGCATCGGCAAGCAGGCCTTGCGCTATCGTTACATCGCCTACCAGAAGGTGCCGGACCTGATGCGTGTTTCGCTGCCTGGCAACCGGCGCATCCTAGCGGCGATGCGGGCGCGCGAAGCCGGCCGCGCGCGCGAAATCACCGCCAACCTGATCCGCAATTCCTGGGCCGCGATCGAGCCGCACATTCCGGCCGACGATGCCGGGCTGGCGCCGAAGTGAGCGGTTTCGTCACCGCCGCAGTGGTGCGCGAAGCGCTCGCCTCGATCGTCCGCGAGATGCGCCGGTCGATGGTGCGCTCGTCGTATTCGTCGATCATCTACGAGGGCTATGATTTCTCCTGCGTGCTGGTTGATGCGCAAGGGCAACTCATCGCCCAGTCTGGCGAGGACCACCCCTTCCATGTGATCCCGGTCGCGGCCAGCGTCGAGCGCCTGCTGCAGAAGCACCGGAACATCGGCGAACAGGACCTGTTCCTGCATAACGACCCCTACACCGGCGGCACCCATTTGAACGATGTCGCCGTGGTCTGGCCCGTATTCGAGGCCGGCGAACTGCTGCTGTTCGTGGTGATCCGTTCGCACTGGGCCGACATCGGCGGCATGACGCCGGGCAGCCTGTCCGGCGCCGCGCGCGAGATATTGCATGAAGGCCTGCGCTTAGACAATGTGCGTATCGACAAGTCCGGCCAGTCCGAGCTGATGCGCGTGATCTTCGACAATGTGCGCGTGTCGTCCGAAGCGGTGGCCGATTTCCATGCCGTGCTGGGCATCTGCCGGGTGGCCGAACTTCGGCTGCGCGCGCTGCTCGCGCGCTACACCACGGCCACCGTGCAGACCGCGATCGCCGACCTTCTTGATGCGTCGGAGCGGCGCATGCGTGCGGCGCTTGCCGATTTGCCGGATGGCGTGTATCGCCACATCGCCTATCTCGATGGCAACAGCGCGGAGAATTTTCCGCTTCATGTCAGCGTGACCCTCACGGTCAAAGGCGATCAGGTGCATGCGGATTTCTCCGGCACCTCGCCGCAGGTGGCCGCCCCGCTCAATGCCGGGCCGGCGATCGGTCCGACCTCGATGCTGACCATCATCAAGAGTTTTCTCGATCCGGCCGGGGTGATCAATTCGGGCACCTTGCGACCGATCCGCGTCACCGTGCCCGAGCGCACCATTCTCAACGCCCGCTATCCGGCCCCTTGCGGTGGCTTGAACGAAGTGCGCTTCGCCGCCGACGCGGCGGTGATGGGCGCGCTGGCCAAGGTGATTCCGGAACGCCTGACCGGTGACGTGCGCGGCACCTCGAACCACACCTACATCGGCGGCCACGATGCGCGCCGCGACAAATCCTTCATCTTTTACGAGTATCCGTCCGGCGGCACCGGCGGCTGGAACGGCGCCGACGGCAATCACGCTGTGCGCGCCTTCAATGAAGGCGAAAACGTATCGATCCAGTCCTCTGAAATGGTCGAGGTGCTCTACCCCTTGCGCGTACTGCAAAACGAGATTCGGCCGGATTCCGGCGGGCCGGGGTCCTGGCGCGGCGGTTGCGGGCTGGTGCGTCGTGTCGAAGTGCTGGGTGATGGCCTGCGCTATTCGCTCTTGTCCGACCGCAACCTGATGCCGCCGGGCGGTGTCAATGGCGGCAAGTCCGGCGCGGCCAATCGCTACGTAGTCGAACGCGGCGGCGCGCCTTTGCAGGTTTCCGGGTTTCCTGGCAAGGTCGCCGATTTTCCGCTTGAACGCGGCGATGTGCTTTGCATGATGAGTTCGGGCGGCGGCGGCTTCGGTGCACCGGACGAGCGATCGCTTGAGCATTTGCGCTGCGACCTGATCGACGGCCTGATCACCGCCGCCGGCCTGGCGCCGTACGCGGCTACTGTGACCGCCGATGGAAATGTCGCTCGCAAAACCGCAGCGGTGCCGCACAGCTCTCTGCTGGTACGCTTCGAGCAGCATGAGTCGATGGTCGATTGCCGGATCAGTGCCGGCTTGGCACAAGCGCAGGGCATTGCCCCCGGCCGCATCGTCGAGCTCTTTGCGCCAACCGGCCCGGCGCTGCGGCTGTGGGTGCAAGACGTGTTCGCGGCGGATCAGGATGAAATCCGCATCTCCGAGCTTTTGAAGAACGTGGTCACGCAGGGCCAACTACAGCTGCGCACACTTGATTCCTTTTTCCCCAGGAGC
>JAYVWK010000353.1:0-5354 GCA_043786185.1 Burkholderiales bacterium | reverse complement strand
ATGCGCTCGAAGCTCTTGGCCACCACCGCCTTGATGCCCAGCAACTGCGTGCCCTTGGCGGCCCAGTCGCGCGAGGAGCCGGTGCCGTATTCCTCACCGGCGAATATGATGGTCGGCGTACCTTCGGCCAGGTACTTCATCGCCGCGTCGTAGATGAACATTTTCTCACCGCCGGGCTGATACAGGGTCATGCCGCCTTCCTCGCGCGAACCGTCGCGCCCGGCAGGGATCATCAGGTTCTTGATGCGCACGTTGGCGAAGGTGCCGCGCATCATCACCTCGTGATTGCCGCGCCGGCTGCCGTAGGAATTGAAGTCGCCGCGGCCGACACCATGTTCGATCAGGTATTTACCGCCGGGTGTGGCTTCCTTGATCGAGCCCGCCGGCGAGATATGGTCGGTGGTGATCGAATCGCCGAACAGGGCCATGATCTGCGCCCCCCTGACGCCGGACTCGGTCGGTGGCGGCTGCATGGTGAAACCGTCGAAGAACGGTGGCTTGGCGATATAGGTCGAGCGCGGCCAGTTGTAGACCTGGCCCTTGACGCCCTTGACCGCGTTCCACAGCTTGCCCGGCTCGCTTTTGACCTTGTCGTAATTGGCCTTGAAGGCGGCCGGGTCCATGGCGAACTTCATCAGCTTGTACACCTCGTCGGAGCTGGGCCAGATGTCGCCCAGGTAGATGTCGCGCCCACCGGTGCCCTTGCCCACCGGTTCGGTCATCAGGTCGACGGTGACGTTGCCGGCAATCGCATAGGCCACCACCAGTGGCGGGCTGGCCAGAAAATTGGCCTTGAGATTGGGGTGGATGCGCGCCTCGAAATTGCGGTTGCCCGACAGCACCGCGGCACACACCAGATCGTTGTCGGTGATCGCCGCGTTGATCGCCGGCGTCAGGTCGCCGGCATTGCCGATGCAGGTGGTGCAGCCATAGGCGGCTACGGCGAAACCCAGCTTTTCAAGGTAAGGCAACAAGCCGGCGCGCGTCAGGTACTCGGTGACGATGCGCGAACCGGGTGCCAGCGAGGTCTTGATCTTCGGATCGACCGTGAGACCGGCTTCGACGGCTTTCCTGGCCAACAGACCCGCTGCCAGCAGCACGCCCGGGTTGGAGGTGTTGGTGCAGGATGTGATGGCCGCGATCAGGATGTCGCCGCTGCGCAGGCTCACCCCGTCGCCGGCGGGAAAAGTCTGTGTCAGGCGCGCTGCCGGCTGGTTGAAGCCATTGTCGGCGATCGGTTGCGAAAACAGCTCGGTGAATTTCGAAGCCAGATGGGTGATTTCGATGCGATCCTGCGGGCGCTTCGGGCCCGCCAGCGAAGGCACCACCGCCCCCAGGTCGAGCTTGACCACGCTGCTGTAGTCGATCTCGCCGGCCAGCGGCACTCCGAACATGCCCTGCGCCTTGAAATAGCCTTCAAAGGCCTCGATCTCATCCAAGCTGCGGCCGGTGCCGCGAAAGTATTCGATGGTGCGTTCATCCACCGGGAAAAAGCCCATGGTGGCGCCATACTCGGGCGCCATGTTGGCAATCGTCGCGCGGTCGGGCAGGGCCAGCGTGCGGGTGCCGGCGCCGAAGAATTCGACGAACTTGCCGACCACCTTTTCGCGCCGCAGGATCTCGGTGACGGTGAGCACCAGATCGGTGGCGGTCACGCCTTCGCGCAGCCGGCCGGAAAGCTCGAAGCCGACCACGTCCGGGGTCAGCAGATAGACCGGCTGGCCCAGCATGGCCGCCTCGGCTTCGATGCCGCCCACGCCCCAGCCAACCACGCCGATGCCGTTGATCATGGTGGTGTGGCTGTCGGTGCCGACTAAGGTATCGGGGTAGGCCAAGCCGTCTTTCTGGAATACGCCACGCGCCAGGTACTCCAGGTTGACCTGGTGCACGATGCCGAAGCCGGGCGGCACCACGCCGAAGGTATCGAAGGCCTGCATGCCCCATTTCATGAACTCGTAGCGTTCCTGGTTACGCTTGAATTCGAGCTTCATGTTGAGATCGAGCGCATCGCGGCTACCGTAGTGGTCGATCATCACCGAGTGGTCGACCACCAGGTCGACCGGCACCAAAGGCTCGATGGTCTTGGGGTTCTTGCCCAGGGCGGCTGCGACATTGCGCATCGCCGCAAGATCGGCCAAGAGCGGCACGCCGGTGAAATCCTGCAACACCACGCGAGCCACGACAAACGGAATCTCGTCCGTTCGCTGGGCCTGCGGCTGCCAGTTCGCCAACTGTCGCACGTGCTCAGCGGTCACCTTCCTGCCGTCGCAATTGCGCAAAACCGATTCCAGCACGATGCGGATCGATAAGGGCAGGCGTTCGATGCCCGGGAACTGCTTCGCCAGTGCGGGCAGCGAGTGCAGTTTGAGCGACTGCTTGCCGGCCTTGAAGGCCTTGACGGTCTGGGCGAACGGGTGGGGCATGTTGAAGTCCTCGGGAGGATGCTTTAGAAATAGAAGGCGAACGGCGTGGCGCGGTCGAATCCGGCTTGATTGGAGCATTCCACGTCGAGCCCAGTCTGCCACGCAGGTGGCGTGTTGTGCAATCGGTATCGGCAGCGAATTGCCGCGATGTCGGGTCCGGCGGGCGGCATGTCAACCGGGCCGTTGTCGATTTTTGAGGGCGAAACGGTGAGTTTCGGCCGAGGCAGCACCCCCGGCAGGTATAGCCTGGGCCCGATTGCGGTAAGCGACGGCACCTGGGTATCAAGCGCGATTCGCGACATCAGCGAACGCAAGCGGCTCGACGAGTCACTGGCCCCCGTACTGGCCGAGGCGCGCAGCGCCAGCAAAGCCAAATCCGACATCCTGTCGAACATGAGCCATGAGTTGCGGACCCCGCTTGTGAATGGCTTCGCAAATCCGACAGAATCCGGCGACGCCAAAAAAGCGGGCATGCTTTTTGCCGCCTCGGAGCCGGGTCAAGGGCGGGCGCAGCCCGGCGAAGCGAACCCTTGACGCGGTGGAGAAGCGATACACTGAATCATGGCTGTAAGCGCGGCATTTTCGCGCTTACAGCCATGCTAACCAGCTTTTTTCGTCGCCAACCTTTGTCGGTTTTGCGCCGCCGGTAACAGCTCGCGCAAAGCCTGTTCGAGACTGGCGATGCGGCCCTGCAAAAGGAGCGCAGCCAGTTGCTCAGGCAGATCATCGCGCGCTTTCCGGATCATCCGGTGGCGGAAATGGCGCGTGCGGATCAGACCCGCGTGGCGCACGATGTGCTGCGCTCGCGCACGACCGGCCTGCGCATGGATGTGGTGACCTACATCATCGACGCGTTGCGGCGGTTTGCGGCCATGAACCAGCAGGACGTGGGCAAGATGACATTGGAGATCGCCACGCTCGGTGAGTCCGGCCTGGAAATCAACGATCCGCGGCAACGGTATCAGATCAAATCCGCGCCAGGGGAGGAGTTCACTGGTTTGCAACTGATCTCCATGATGCACGCGGGCGTACGCCAATTTCAAAAGGGCGCGGATACCGGGGCGGACTTCGACGCCGAATACGCGATGGCGTTGAGCATGTCAGGTGAGGGCAAGGCGGGCGCCGCATGAAGCCGCTGCCGGCGCCATTTGTACCGCTGGTGGAAGCCACGATATCGACAGCCCGCCAGAATCTGGAGAAGGGTGAATGGCTTTCTCCGCTCTCCCTCGTCGGCCGCTCATCGACGGGCGAACTGTTCCCGGTGGCTATCGAGAGTGGCGACGTCGAAAGCAAGGAACTTTCCGCCAGGCAGATCAGGCTGACGGCCGCGATGCTGAAGGCGGATTTCGTGTTCAGCATCATGGAGGCATGGGCGCTGCCCAAGCGGCTGCTGGCGCGGCACCAGGAGATTCTGGATCGCTACGGGTCGATCGGCAATTCGCCGCACAAGGAAGACGTGGTGGCGTTTTCGCTTGAAACGCGCCAAGGGGTTTGGGTGGGGTCGGCCGCGATCAAGCCGAAGCCGCCATCGAAAAAGAAGCGCACCTTCGGCTAAGTCGAATTCATCTTCGCCGATGGTGTAGAGGGGCGCTTTGTCGGCTTCTTGCCGCCACTGACCGAAGCCGAAGAGAAGCTGCACTGAATACGGCTCTGCAACTGGCGCCCACAGCCCAAGTGCCGCACAGACCGAATTCGAGTGAAACCACGGATCTGCCCAGCACATCGCTCGCCAGCCGCGATTGAAAAGCAGGCGAAATGCGGGTGTCTTCGCCCGCTCGCAACCGGCGCGCACCCTGTATCTTCACTGGCAATCCAACCCCACCCGGAAAACCGACACCATGTCGAACCTGCGCTATTGGTCGTTTCCTGTCGCCGACGCCAAGGCGGCGGTCATGATGACGACTGGCTCACATACTGAAGTTGCGCTGGTCGACTTGACGTCACTGCCGCATTTTCTCGAACAGCTTGAACGCATACGCCCGCTGCCCAATGCGGCCGCCGCCCAAGAAAAGCCGGCCGCGCGCCGCGCCGCCAAACCGGTCCGCAAACCCCCTACTTGAAAAGCGTGAGCACCCCGGTATAACCATACAGGCGGTTGCGCGCGATCTCGCCATTGGCGAAAAAACCGATCAGCGGAATGTCGCCCAGGTGCTCGCGGATCAGTTTCAATTCCGCGCCGCGTTCGCCGAACATGCTCTCGCCGCGCCCGACACAGGCGTGATACAGCGCGGCCTTGGGGCGCTCGGTCAGGTCGTCCTTGATCTCATAGATCATGCGCAGCAGGTCGTTGCGCGCCGAGTGCGCATCGCGCCGGCAGAACAGCACCGTGCCGCCGGCATCCACCGTGTCGCCGATGGCGATCAGCTTGTTTTGCGGGTCGATGCCCACCAGGTTGCGCACCATGTAGTCGTCGCCGCCGCCGGCCACTTCGGCGCCTGGCACCACGATGCCCACGAAGATGTCGCGCGCCGCGGTGCGCAGGCCCTTCAAGTCGCAGCCGAGTTCCTCCAGCATCACTTCCAGCGCAGGGCGCTTGTCGATAGTGACGATGATGTTGCCCTCGGCCTGGGTCACCGCGTGGCGGCCGCCGATCGGCGTGCAGCCTTGCGTGAGCCGGGTGGCAATCGCCACATCCGACGACAACACCACGCCGGAAATACCGCCAGCGACTACCGCATTGGCGAACTGCACCGTGGCCCCGCGGCTGGAGGACAAGCCGCCCGCCAAATAGCCGCTGGTCACCTTGCCGGCCATATCCTCGATCAGTTCATCGATGTCCGGCGTATGCGGGTCGGCGTGGACGATCGCGAAATAGGCGGCGTCCGCCCCGGTTATGGTCTTGCTGCCGGCTCTGGGTGGGCGGGCGGTGCCGGAAAAAACTGTATGGGAATCCGGCGGTAGCGCGCAAGTCATGAAGGCCACCGCCGGCTC
>JAYVWK010000352.1:0-2636 GCA_043786185.1 Burkholderiales bacterium | reverse complement strand
ATGAAGAAGGCCGCAACCACCGCGGGCAGCGCCGCGACAGCGGCCGTCGGCCGCAAGAGCGGCCGCGCCGCGATGCGCATCACCCTGTGCGAAAACATGCGCGCGGTACCCTACGTGCCCTTCTATCTCGCACTGGCCGGCGATTTCTGGCGCACTGAGGGGCTTGCGATCAATCATGTGGTGTCGCCCTCGACCGCGCAGACCGCGACCCAGTTGCTCGAGGGCAGCGTCGATGTCTCGTGGGGCGGGCCGATGCGCGTGATGATGCACCACGATGCCGACCCGCGCTGCCCGCTGGTGTGCTTCGCGCAAGTGGTGGCACGCGACCCGTTTGTGCTGGTCGGCCGCGGCCGCAAGCCGGGCTTTCGCTTGCGCGACCTTGTCGGCCTCAAGGTAGCGCCGGCGGGCGATGTGCCCACGCCGTGGATGACATTTCAGGACGACCTGCAACGCGCCGGCCTTAAGCCCTCGGCCATCGCCGGGCGCCGTGTGCGGCCGATGGTGGTGAACCTCGCCGCCTATCGGCGCGGCACGGTCGATGTGGTGCAGGTGTTCGAGCCGCATGCCGACCGCCTGGTGCGCGAGGGCCATGGCCACGTGTGGCACCGCTTCAGCGAGCGTGGCGACATCGCCTACACCACCTTTTACTCGACCCGCCGCTTCACCCGGGCGCGCAGCGAAGCCTGCCACCGCTTAGTCGCCGGCATGGCGCGTGCGCAGGCCGCGCTTTTCGCGGCGAGTCCGGGCGCGATCGCCGACGCGGTGGCGCCGTTTCTGCCGGACCAGCCGCGCGAGGCGCTCACCCGCATCATCGGTGCGTATCGTGCCGCCGGCCTGTGGTCGCGCGTGCCGGATCTGCCGCCCTCGCCCTATGTGCGGCTCAAGGCGGCGCTGATTTCCGGCGGCCTGATCAAGCGCGACCCGGCGTATGAAACCGTGGTTGACGCCGAACTTTCACGCAGCGCCTGAACGGGAGGATGCCCGATGACAAACCCGCTTGCCGTCCCGACCATCGACATCGGCGGTTTTCTTGATGGCGATGCCCAAGCGCGCCGCGCAGTCGCCGCACAGGTCGCCGAAGTATGCCGGCATACCGGCTTCCTGATCATTTCCGGGCATCGCTTTCCGGCCGATCTGATGGCGCGCGCCAAGCGCGAATTGTTCGCGTTTTTCGACTTGACTGCGGAAACCAAGAATCGCTGGCATCCGACCGGGCCCTCGAAGCAGCGCGGCTACCACGGTTTTGCCACCCGCGGGCTGGCCAATACACTGGGGCAGCAAACCCCGCCTGACCTGCGTGAAACCGTATTCCTGGGCCCGGTGGACGATCATCGCGCGTGGTACGCGGCGCTGCCTGACGCCGCCACCAGTTATGCGCCCAACCTGATACCGACCGAACCGGTCGGTATCGATGCCACCCTGGTGGCGATGTATCGCGCCTATGAACGCCTGGCGGAGGACATGTTGCGGGTGTTCGGCGCCGCGCTCGAATTGCCGGACGGTTTTTTCGACGGCACACTCGACCGCCACTTCAGCATTCTTTCCTGCCACCACTATCCGCTGCTGGCCGAAGAGCCCTTGCCGGGGCAGTTGCGCACCGGCGCACATACCGACTTCGGCGCCATGACCATCCTGGCGGCAACCGATGCCAAGGGCGGGCTTGAAGTGCAGTTGCCCGACGGCAGCTGGGCTCCGGTGCAGCCACGGCCGGGCGAATTCGTGGTCAACCTGGGCGACATGATGGCGCGCTGGACCAATGATCGCTGGGCCTCGACCATGCACCGGGTGGTCAACCCGCCGCTTCACATGGCGCAGAGCCGGCGCCTGTCGATCGGGATGTTCGTGCATCCCAATTACGACCAGAGAATCGCCTGTGTGCCCACCTGCCTGGCGCCCGGCGAGACGCCGCGCTATCCGGTGATCAGCGCCGGCGGCCACATCAAGGACAAGATCGAGCGCAGCCACGCGGCAGCCTGAGGCCGGCACTGGCCGCAAGTGATGGCAGCAAGTGATGGCCGCTGCCCGCGCGGTACGCGCCAATGCCCGACCGTACCGCGTGTATCAAGCCCGCAGGCCTTGCACCACTTCGTCGGCCGTCAATACGTCGCCAAAGAACGAAACAAACAGGTCAAGCGTCGCCTGATGCTCGGCATCGCTGCCGGCCGCGTTGGCGTCCGACACCATCGCCACCCGGTAGTCGAGCATCATGGCATCGCGCGCCGTGGACTCGCAGCACACGTTGGTCGCGGTGCCGGCCACCAGCACCGTATCGATGCCCCGTGCGCGCAGGTCGGCATCGAGCGTGGATGAGCCTGCGATAAATGCGCTGTAGTGAATCTTCCTGACGCGCAGATCATCCGGTTTCGGGTCGAGCGCGGCATAGAGCGGAAAGTCAGTGCCCGCCTGATCCAGCCCCGCCAGTCGCAGGCGCGCACGCTCAGGCGTGAGCACACCGGCATGATGCTGCGCCCAGCGTTCGCGCGCGCCTTGCGCGGTGGTCTGGATCCACACCACCAACGCGCCGACGGCGCGCACCGCGCTGGCAAGGCGGTTGATGGTCGGCACGATCGCCCGCGCCTGCGCGACGGCAGTCGGCCGACCTTCTGCAACGAAGTAATTCTGCATATCGACCACCA
>JAYVWK010000351.1:0-4363 GCA_043786185.1 Burkholderiales bacterium | reverse complement strand
AATCGACCGGCTCCGCCGGCGATTGTGCGCAGTTCAGGCCGCACAAAAGTAGGTTTCCACTTTTGTGCGCAGGCTAAAATCCCAGCGAAGCCAGCAGATCGTCGACCTGCCCTTGGTTGTTGACCACATCGTCGCGTTTGGTGTCGATCACCGGACCGTTGAGCCACTCGCTTTCGACTTCACCACGCTTGTCAGGCGGTGTGGTGTCAATCAGGAGCTTGACCAACTGGTCTTCGATGCTTTGCGCGATGCCAACGATCTTGTTGATCACCTGACCGGTCAGATCGTGAAAATCCTGCGCCAGCATGATGTCGGTGAATAGCGACGAAGCCTGGCCGGTGCGCTCCTGCAATCCATCGAGGAACACCCGCGTGGCTTGCGCGTGTTGCTTGAACTCTTCCACACTGGTGGTGCCGGCGAACACCGCGTTCCACTTAGCGGCCAGTGCCCGTGCGTCGGCCTCGATCTGCTGCTGGATAGCGGTACCGATCTCGGCTTTGGAAAGTGCCTTTTCGGCCGCCTGCCCGGTCAGGTTGGCGATGTAATTCAGGCGCGAGCGCGCATCCGGCAGCTTGCCCACCGCGGCATCGATACTTTTGTCGTAGCCTAATTCGCGCAGTGCGTCGTGCAGGTTGCGCGTGAGGTTGCCGACGCGCTGAAACACGTCGTACGGTTCCTTAGCCGCCACTGCGGCCGGTACCAGCGCCACTGCGGCCGGTACCACTGCCGCCGGGGTCGGCGCCGCAACCGCGGCGGCGGCATCGCCGCCGGTTTCGCGCTGCGCGGCGATCTGCTCAAACAGGGCTTCGAGGTCTTCGGTTTCGGTTTCGAGAACAGCACTCATGGCTTCACCCATGGCCTTTCATTTTCTCGATGATCTTGTTGACTTTCTCTTCCAGCGTCGCCTTGGTGAACGGCTTGACGATGTAGCCGGAAGCACCGGCCTGGGCCGCGGCGACGATATCCTCCTTCTTGGCCTCGGCGGTCACCATCAGAACCGGCAGATGCTTGAGCGCTGCGTCCGACTTGATCTGAGTCAGGAGTTCGAATCCGTTCATGTTCGGCATGTTGATGTCGGACACGACGAACTCGAAGTTGCCGTTCTTGAGCTTGGCCAGCGCCACCTGGCCGTCTTCAGCCTCGTCCGCATTGGTGTAGCCGATTTCCTTCAGCAGGTTGCGCACGATCCGGCGCATCGTCGAGAAATCGTCGACGATCAAGAATTTCATTTCGGTGCTCATGGGGTTTCCTTAAAGCTCAAGCTTTTTGCAGCATGCCGGTCAGCATGCGGGCCAGGTCTTCCGGGTTGAATTTCGGCACATAGGCGTCAACGCCCACCTTCTGGCCGAGCTTCTGGTTGGCCACCGAGGACAGCGACGAATGCATCAACACCGGAATCCCTTCGAAGCGCTTGTCGTCCTTGATGTGGCGCGTGAGCACATAGCCGTCCATTTCCGGCATTTCGGCGTCGGTCAGGATCACCGCGATCGAATCGCGCACGGGCTTCCCTTCCTGTTCGGCGCGGGCGGCGATGGCCTTGAGTTTCTCCCAGGCCTCGCTGCCGTTCTGCGCGTACTGGTAAGGCAGCTTCATCTTTTCCAGCACTTCGATGATCTTCTTGCGCGCGATGCCGGAATCGTCGGCGAAGAACACCGAGACCGGCTTTTCGGATTCATAAACCCCGAGATCGGGCACCAGATCCTCACCGATGACATTCGACAGAATCTGCTCGACGTCGAGGATCGACACCAGCTTGCCGTCCGCCAGCTCGGTGATCGCGGTAATCAGGCCGATGGAATTGGCGGCCATGCTTTGCGGCGTTTTCACCTGATCCCAATCGACCCGCACGATGCGATCGACGTCCGCCACCAGGAATGCCTGGGTATGGCTGGAAAATTCGGTGATGATCAGCTTGGTGCGCGCGCCATCGAAAGGCATGTTCAGGCAGACCGCCAGATCGATCACCGGCAGGATGCTGCCGCGCAGGGAAATGATGCCTTCGACCCCGGTCGGCATATTTGGCGTCTTGGTGATCGCCGGGGTTTCACACACCTCGCGCACCTTGAATACGTTGATCCCGAAGTGTTCACGCCCGCCCAGCGAAAAAAGCAGAAGTTCCATCTTGTTCGACCCGGCCAACCTGGCTTTCTGGTCGATCATGTTCATGAGTTTAAAGTCGCTGTGGCCCATCGGGTTCTCCGTCTGATGAAGGTTTATTTGATGAAACTGATTACGGCGTTGAGCGTATTTACGGCAACATTTCAACGAATCGGAGCACGCAATAGCGAAGTTGATCCCAGCGTGGCCGGCGGCGGCGGTCCTTGCGCTGGCGCTCCCGCGGATGGTGTGACCAGTGCCGCCGGTGCCAGCGCGTCCCCGGCCGCAGCCGCGCTGCCAATTTCGATCGCCGGACCTTCTTTGGTGATGGCTTCTTCGGCTTCGCGATTGAGCACCATGATGCTGATACGCCGATTGGTGGCATCCAGCGGGTCGTCGGGTTTGAACGGAACCGAGGAGGCCAGGCCGACCACGCGCAGAATCTTTTTCTCGACAAGGCCGGCGGCCATCAGTTCGCGCCGGGCCGCGTTGGCGCGATCGGCCGACAGGTCCCAGTTGCCGTAGCCGCGCTCACCGCCTGGAAACGGTGCGGCGTCGGTATGTCCGGAGATGCCGATTTTGTTTTCAACGTCACCTAAAGCGCGGCCGATCTCGCGCATGATGATGCGCGTGTGATCCTTGAGCAGCGCACGGCCGGAATCGAACATCGGACGATTCTGTTCATCGACGATCTGGATGCGCAGGCCCTCGGCGGTGATATCGAGTCGCACCTGGTCCCTGAACTGGGCCAGCACGCCATTGGCCGACAACATTGCATCGACCTTGAGCTTGATCTCTTCGAGGCGGGCGCGCTCCACACGTTTAGCTTCGGCCTTGGCGGCCTGCAGGTTGTAGGACTTTTTCTCCGGCACGGCATCGCCATGCTTGACCTGGCCGGTCTGACGAGTCAAATCCTGCCCGCCGCCCTTGAGAATGCTCGAACTGTCGCCGCTGCCCGAACCACCGGCCATCGCTACCTTGAGTGGCGAGTTGAAATATTCGGCGATGCCCTTCAAGTCGCCCTGGGCAGTCGAACCCAGCAGCCACATCAGCAGGAAGAACGCCATCATCGCGGTCACGAAATCGGCATAGGCGATCTTCCAGGCACCGCCATGGGCGGAATGACCGGCCTTCTTGATCCGCTTGACGATGATCGGCTGCAGTTTCTTCGCGTCGCCTGCCATGTTTCCCTATCTCCCGGTCGCCTGATCGCCAGACCCGGCCAGCTGTTTCTTGCCCTTGACGTGCGATTCGAGCTCGGTGAAATTCGGCCGCTCTGTCGAAAACAGCACCTTGCGCCCGAACTCGATGGCCACTTGCGGCGCGTAACCCTGCATGCTCGCCAGCAGTGTCGTCTTGATGCATTGCAGTTCCTTGCCGGCTTCCTCGATCTTCTGTTCCATCAAGCCGGCTAAGGGTTCGACAATGCCGTAGGCCAGCAAGATTCCCAGGAAGGTGCCAACCAGCGCCGAGCCGATCATGCCGCCCAGAATCGCCGGCGGCTGTCCGACCGAGCCCATGGTGTTGACCACGCCCAGCACGGCAGCGACGATGCCGAAGGCCGGCAAACCGCCCGCCAGACGCGTGATGGCGGCCGCCGGCGCGTGCGCCTCCTGATGATGGGTTTCGATTTCGCTGTCCATCAAGGACTCGATTTCATGCGCGTTCAGGTTGCCCGAGACCATCATGCGCAGGTAGTCGGTGACGAATTCGGTGACGTGATGGTCGGAGCCGACGGTCGGATACTTCTGGAACAGAGGCGAGTTGTGCGGATCCTCGACATCCTTCTCGATCGACATCAATCCTTCCTTGCGCACTTTTTGCAGGATTTCGAACATCAGGGCCAGGAGTTCCATGAAGCGCGCCTTGGTGTACTTGCTGCCCTTGAAACAATCGCCCAGGCCCTTGATCGAGGCCTTGATAACCTTCATCTGGTTAGTGGCGATGAATGCGCCCAGCGCGGCACCGACGATGGTGATGGTCTCGAACGGCAGGGCTTTCAGGATCACCTGAATATTTCCGCCGTGGACGATGTACACCCCGAAGATGCAGCCGAGCGACACGACATAACCGATGATGACGAACATGCTTTGGCCCGTGAAATTGAAAGCGTCGGAAGGCCGCTCGCGCGCATGCATGACGCCACAAGCCCCAAGGCCGCGGCGCCGGCTGCCACGAGCCGGTCTTCATGGAGGCATAAGTTAGCAATCGCGGGGGAATTGCCATCTGCGAAACAACGGGCGCATTCGCCGCCATTTCGCCGGCA
>JAYVWK010000350.1:0-5114 GCA_043786185.1 Burkholderiales bacterium | reverse complement strand
GGCGCAGGCGAGAGCGATGGCCTTGAACATGGATTTGCCTTTGGTTAGGGGGAGTTCATGGGTTGCCCACGGCCAGGCGCGGCAGCCAGGTCGTGATGGCGGGGAAATAGGTGATCAGCAACAGGGTGCCGATGAGCGGAATGTAATAGGGGCCCATTTCGCGCAGCACGTCTTTCATTGAAACCTTGGCGATGTCGGCCACCAGAAAGAGTGCCAGACCCATTGGCGGTGTCAAAAGGCCGATCATCAGGTTGAACACCACCACCATACCCAGATGCACGGGGTCGACTCCGGCTGCGACCAGCGGCTTGGCGATGATTGGTGCGATCACCAGGATCGCGGTGGTGCTGTCCAAGAACATGCCGACAACCAGCAGCAGCAGGTTGACAATGAACAACAGCACATAGGGGTTCTTCGAAATCGTCAGCAAGGCTTCGGTGATGCGCTGCGGCACCGCCTCGACCGAAAGAATCCAGCCGAAGAGGGCGGCCACGGCGACGATGACCAGGATACCGGCGGAGGCGCCGATGGTCTCAAAGGCAGCGTTGCGCACGCCCTTCCATGTCAGTTCACGATAGAACAGCGCGCTGATCAATAGCGCATAGGCCACCGTGACCGAGGCGATCTCGGTCGGGGTGAAAAACCCCGCCAGCATGCCTGCGATCAGGATTACCGGCGCCATGATCGCAGGCAGTGCCGGCTTGAAATCGTGCCATAGCTCGGCGGCACTTGGCCACCGCGCGGCACGCGGATACTTGCGCCGTACCGCCAGCCAGCCAGTCATCAGCATCAGCATCGCTACACACAGGAGCCCTGGCAGGATGCCACCCAGCAGCAACTGGATCACCGATACACCAGTCACCGTGCCGTAGATGATGAGCGGAATGCTGGGCGGAAAGAATGGCCCGACGATTGCCGAAGAGCAGGTCACGGCGCTGGCGAAGGCGGCATTGAAGCCGCGCGAGCGCATGGCGTCGATCTCGATCCGGCCGAGACCGCCGATATCGGCCAAGGCCGAGCCGGACATGCCGGCGAAGATCAGGCTGCCGAAAATGTTCACCTGCGCAAGGCCGCCCGGCAGACGCCCGACCGCGGTATCGGCGAACTTGTAGATGTGTTTGGAGATGCCGGCCGCATTCATCACGCTGCCGACGAACAGGAATACCGGCACCGCCACCAGCGGGAACGAATCCATCGCATACAAGGTGCGCTGCGCGATCAGGTCCAGCGGCAGGCTATTGGCCAAGAGGTACACCACGCAGGGCAAGCCGATCGCCCGCACCTCGCTGCACGGCGAGGTGACAGCGCGCCTGCGTGACCTGATCGTCGAAGGGCGCCTGAAACCGGGCCTGCGCATCGCCGAACTCGACGTTGCCAAAAGCCTGGGCGTATCGCGTACCCCGGTGCGCGAGGCGCTCAAGGTGCTGGCCTCCGAAGGCCTGGTCGAACTGCTGCAACTGCGCGGCGCGGTGGTCAAGGCGTTCACGCCCAAGGATGCACAGGACATGCTGGCGATGATCGCCTTGCTGGAAGAATACGCCGGGCGCGCCGCCTGCAAGGCCAACGCCGCCGAGATCGACGCGATCGTCGCGCTGCACGAGCGCATGCGCGTGCACTTCGAGCGGCGCGAGCGGCCCGAATACTTTGCCTTGAACCAGCAGATTCACAACGCGATTGTCGAGGCCGCGCACAACTCCACGCTATCCATGCTGCATGGCACGGTGCGCATGCGCATGCGCCGCATCCGCTATATCGGCAACAATAGTGCGGAAAACTGGACCGCCGCGATGTCCGAACATGAAGAGATGATTGCGGCGTTGAAACTGCGCGACGGCGAGCGCCTGGCGCGCGCGATGCATCTGCATATCGCCCAAACCTGGCCGCGCGTCGCCGCCACCGTGATCGGGACGAATGGCGCTGTTTGAGCAGGGCTGACGGATGGCCGGGCAAGCGCGGCCCGGCCCGCGCCAGCGGCCGCGCAAGCTTGGGCGCGTCCGCCTGCAGAACCTGCAGCACCGATGGGCATTAGAATCACGCTCCGGCGCCGCACTGCGCGCGCCTGAACCAAAGCACAACAACCGGCGATGCGCAAATCCATTGCACTGAAAATCTTCAGCATCGCGCTGATCATCATTGTGCTGATGGCGGCCGTCACCGGCATCTCGGCGGTGTATCTGGACCGGGTTGCCGACGAGGCGGTTGAGCTTTCCAAATACTACGTGCCGATCGGTCAGAAGGTGAACTGGGCGGCGCGTCATGCCTCGGCCGAACTGCTGGCTTTCGAGCGCCTGCAAAACCTGAAGCAGGCCGGCGCGCCGCAGGCCAGGCAAGCCACCGAAGCGAAGATCATGGAGCAGCGCGCAGCCGCGGTGGGACAAGCGATCGGCGAAGCGATCCTGCTGGTGAAAGCCGGCCGTGCCGATACCGCAGTCAATGTCAATCCAGCCACCTTTGCCTTGCTTGAACGCGAGTTGCCGCAAATCCGCGCGGCCCACGCCGACATGCGGCAGACCATCGCGCGCTATCTCGAAACCATGGGCGGCGAAACCGGTGAACAAGCCGATCGCTCCCGCGCGCTCCTGACCGAGGTGGTGGCCCGGCAACGCAGCCGCATCTCGGACGAGATAGCCGACGTCTCCAAGCTGGTCGATGAACTGGTGGCCGACTCGGCGCGTCAAGCCCTTGAGCTGGAACAAAAGGCCGCGCGCTACACCTGGGCGGTGACCCTGATCGCCGCTGTGGTGGGCCTGGGCCTGGCTGCCTACATCACGCGTGCACTGGTGCGGCCGGTGCAACAACTGGTCAGCGGCACCCAGGCCGTAAGCGCCGGTGACCTGGGTGTGCGGATCAGCATCACCTCCAGCGACGAGATCGCCGAGCTTGCCACCTCGTTCAACAGCATGATCGAGGGGCTGAAGCAGAAAGAGGCGATTCGCTCGACCTTCGGCAAGTATGTCGACCCGCGCATCGTCAAGCACTTGCTCGACGAGCACGCGATGACGCGCGAGGCCGAGCGCCGCCACATGACGATCTTTTTCTCCGACCTGGAGGGCTACACCAAGCTGTGCGAGCAGTTGACCCCGGCCCTGGCGGTGAAATTCCTCAATCGCTATTTCAACCTGATGTCAGGCCCGATCCAGGAGGCCCAGGGCGTGATCGACAAATACATCGGCGACTCGATCATGGCCTTGTGGGGGCCGCCGTTCACCGATGAAAAAGGTCACGCCCTGCTCGCCTGCCGCACCGCGCTGGCGCAGCAGGCCAAGATGATCGAATTCCGGCGTGAAGTGCCGGAGCTGATCGGCATGCGGCGCGGAGCGCCCAGCGTCAACATGCGCATCGGTATCGCCACTGGCGATATCACCTTCGGTAATGTCGGTTCCGACACCATGAAGGGTTTCACCGCGATCGGTGATTCGGTCAACCTGGCGGCACGCCTGGAGTCGGCCAACAAGGTCTACGGGTCCTCGATCCTGTTGGCCGAGTCGACCTGGGAGGAAGCCGGTGCCGCCATCGAAGGCCGTCCGCTCGGGAGTTTCTCGCCACCTATGCCGCGGCGCTCGACCATTTTCGCGCCGGCGCGATCGGCCCGGCGCGCCAGGGCTTCGAAGCCTGCCTGCAACAGCGTGCGACCGATCGGGCGGTGCCGATTTTCCTCGAGCGCATCGCCACGATCGAACGCATCGGCCTGCCCGATCCATGGGACGGGGTCTGGACCATGACCGCCAAGTAGGTGGCTTCGCGCTATGCGCGGCTCGCAAGGATGCGCACCAGGGTCAGCTGCAGCACCTTGGCGTCCGCGCTGGCGCGGTGGCGCGCCATCTTGAGCTCAGCCACCACCTGCTCCTTGACGCCCGCCCAACGCCCCGCCTGCGTCTCGTCGAGCAGCTTGCGCGAAGATTCGAGCTTGAACAGCATCGGCAACTCGGCCACATCGAACATTTTTGCCAGCCACGCATAATCATTGCCCCAGGCGTCGCTATAGACGGTCTGTCCGCGCAACAAGTCATTTACGCGCCCCGCCACTTCGACTAAGGGCTTGCCGTGCAGCAGCAGGATAGGGCGCGAGATGTGGTGCACCGCCTCTGCCGTTTCATCCCAATGGGTCCAGGCCGGGTCGGGCTGCAGCAGGGCGCAATACATCTCGCCGGCCGATGTGATGAGTCCGACCTCGATCGGATAACTGCGCCCGCCGAGGCCGGATGCCTCGACATCGATAAACGCCGGGGTTTGCATGTCTGTTGTTGTGTGAAGGCTGTGATGTGAACATCGAGCGCAGGCTGCCGCTCACGAATTCTACGGGCATGCAGCGTTCCGGGCGCATGGGTTTAAGCTTGCAGAACTTGCGACAGGGAGCGCGACCCAATTGATTTACCCAGTGATTTACCAAGTGATTTACACACAGCAATGAGCATGCCAGCCGGCCACGAACTCCTGGTGATGCCGCGCAACACGCACGAAGTGGAGGCCGCTACCCGCCGCGCGCGGGCGCGCTTGACCAAGACTGCCGTCTGGGCCTCGGCCGCCTCGGTGATTCCACTGCCCGGTCTTGACATCGCGATCGATGCCGCGGCCCTGATCAAGCTGATTCCCGAGATCAATCGCGAGTTCGGCCTGACGCCGGCGCAGATCGAGCAGTTGTCACCCAACAAACAGCTGATCGTCTATAAGGCCATCGTCGCTGTCGGCGGCGCGATGGTGGGCAAGTTGATCACCCGCGAACTGGTGATCGAGGCACTCAAGGCGGTCGGTGTGCGCCTGACTGTCAAGCAGGTGGCGAAGTACGTGCCGCTCGCCGGGCAGGCCTTGTCGGTCGCCATCGGCTACGCCGCCATGCAGTATGTGGGCCGCGCGCACATTCGCGAGTGCGCGCGCGTGGTCGAGTTGGTGCGCCAGCACAAGCAAGCCTGATGCGGGCGACTGCACGAACCGTGACACCTCTTTTGCTGCAATCTGTTCAGGCGGTGCTGTCGCCGTTCAGGTACAACCAGCGGCCATTCTCAAGGACGAATCGGCTACTTTCGTGCAGGCGGTGCGCGCGCCCGTCGATCTTCAAGCGTGCGATGAATTCAACGCCGGCATGCCGCTCATCCTGTTGCGTTACAGCGCGGATG
>JAYVWK010000349.1:0-3166 GCA_043786185.1 Burkholderiales bacterium | reverse complement strand
CGGGCCCATCAGTTCATCAACCTGCTGCGCCACGGCGCCGATGGCGAGGCGCATGATCCGATTTACCCGGCATTTTTGTTGTTCGCGGCGCCACTGGCAGCCGGGCTGCTGCTGGCGACGGTGGCCGGCATGCGCGCGCACAAGCGCCACCCGGATCCGGTTGAGACGCGTCGCGGGCTTGCCTTTCTCGCCGGTGCGCCTTTTCTCGCGCTGGGCATGATCCTTCCGGTTCACGCAGCACCGTTCGCGGCCGCGACCGGCCTGCTCATCTTTCTGGTCGGCGCGGTGCAATTCCACGTGATCCAGGGCCAGCGCGCGGCGTTCATGGCGCGCTTTCTCGCGCCGCAGGTGGCGCAGATGGTGGCGCGCCATGGCCTGCACAGCGCGATCGGTGTGCGCACAGTGGAATTGTCGGTCGTGTGTTGCGACCTGCGCGGGTTCACCGCTTACGCGGCGGCCACAACACCCCAGCAGGTGATGGAAATGCTGCGCGAGTACTACGACGAGGTGGGCGCTGCGACGGCCAGTCACGGCGGCACCGTCAAGGACCAGGCGGGCGATGGCGTATTGATCCTGGTCGGCGCGCCGCTGCCGTTTGCCGACCATGGCCTGCGGGCGTTGCGACTGGCGCGTGACATCCGCAGCCGCGGCATGCGTATGACCGGTCTGTGGTCGGACGGCACACTGAAACTGGGAATTGGCGTCGGCGTGGCCAGCGGAACGGTGACAGTGGGCGTGATCGGCGCAAATTCACGGCTCGAATACACTGCCGTAGGCACAGCGGTCAACCTGGCGTCACGCCTGTGCGCGGAAGCAGCCGATGGCGAGATTCTGATCGCACCGGAAACCCATGGCATGACCGCTTCGGTGGAAACGGCCATGACAACCGCACGCGCATTGCAGCTCAAAGGCTTCGCGAAGCCGGTGCAGACCTACTCGATGGCGGATGCATGACGCGAGACCGGACGGATCGGCCGATGCGCCGGGGCCGCGACCGCCGCCACGATGCGATCCGCTTGTACGGTCGCGCGATTCGCCCGGCCTTGAACCACGCCTTGCGTGACCTTGCGCACCGCACATGCACATACAGCGCCTGATCGAAGCCAACCCCGCCAAGGCATGGACCTTGCTGGGACTCGGCGCCGTGGTGGTGATGGCATTCGCCGTGCTGTTATGGCGGATCGCGCGGTCAAGAAGGGCCAGCACGCAGCGACCACGCGCCGGCAAGGCGCGCAACGACACGAAAAAGGTCGCAGGCAAGCGCCGACCCGGAAGATAGGCGGTCGCAGCAACGCAATAAGGCCGTCGTGATTTCCAACCGGGACAACGGCTTGATCCAAATCAAAACACCGGAAGTTCGGCGACATAGACTGAACGTCAAATGAGCCCGAATCAACACTCATCTGGTGGCGGTCGCACCCCTGCAATCGCGTATCACGCCAGACGCGCTGCCGCATTCCTTGCGCTCGCATGGAGCGTCGCATGGATGGTGGCTGCGCTGACCCCGCACTTGATGCTCCATCCGGGCGGCGGCGCTGCAACCCCTGCGGCCGCGGCCGTGGCGGCAGCCCAGTATTCGACGCAGGTGCCGGACCAGCAGTGCGTCGACAGCGGCGTATTCGACGCCATCGCCGACACCTTCGAAGTGAGCGCCGCCGCTCTGCGACCCACCCCGCACGTCCATCGCACGAGCAGGTTCGCACTCGCCGGTGACTTGCTTGAATCAAGCGGCGGCCCCCGCCCGACCTCCCCCGCGGCCCGCGCGCTTGCCCTACCCCTGCAGGGCCACATGACGCGCCTGCGAATCTAGCCGCGCCGCTGCCCGCACCCGGGTCAGGGCGTGCGGCTTGTAACGCCTGGCTCTTGTGCGTAGCGCGGCAACGCCGCATGCGCCCGCAGGCCGCGCAAGCCGACTCGCCCCTCCGCTTCGCCGCAGCGGCCATGCTGCCCGACACGAGCTACATCAACAGTAACCCCACAGGCTCGACCTGCCACCTGGAAAATCGAAATGCCCCACGACCACGAAGAACACCCGCCCGCCTTCTGGAAATCGCCCGCCGCCATCGCCCTGTGCGTGGTCGCCGCGGTGGCCGCCTTCTTTTTGCTTGCCGAACACCGCGCGCACCTGGCCGGGATCCTGCCCTATGCGCTGTTGGCCCTGTGCCCGCTGATGCACCTGTTCATGCATCACGGACATGGCCACGGCGGCGCGCCGGACACGCACCGTCCGCCGCCGGCCGCCGGCGACAAGGAGTCGGCGCCATGAGCCACGACAGCGGTTCGTCCTACGGCCTGTGGCCACTGGTGATCTTGAACTCGGCCGTTTTCATCATGTTCGCCTTCAGCTTCTTCAAGCCGCAGACCGCGCGTGATTGGCGCACCCTGGGCGCCTTCGCGGCCTTTGTGGTGGCGCTGTTTGTCGAGATGTACGGCTTCCCGCTGACCCTGTACGTGCTGGCCGGCTGGCTGCAGACGCGCTATCCCGGGCTTGATCTGCTGGCCCACAACTCCGGCCATTTGTGGTCGACGCTGCTGGGCGAAAAGGGGGACCCGCATTGGGGTTACCTGCACATCCTGAGCAGTATCCTGATCGTCCTCGGGTTCTACCTGCTGGCCAACTCCTGGCATGTGCTGTACCACGCGCAGCGCAGGCATGCGCTCGCCACGGCGGGTCCCTACGCCCGTATCCGGCACCCGCAATACGCGGCCTTCGTGATGATCCTGCTCGGCTTCCTGCTGCAATGGCCGACGCTCCTGACGCTGGCGATGTTCCCGATATTGCTGGCGATGTATGGCCGGCTCGCGATCAACGAGGAGCACGAGATGCAGCAGCAGTTCGGCGCCGCGTTCGCGGCCTATGCGTCGCGTACGCCGCGCTTCATTCCACGGTTCCGCGCCGCGGCCCGTGAAGCAGCCTGAATACCTATTACAACATCGACCATCGAAACGAGGCAAACCCAGAACACTCGCAGTAACGCGACTAGAGGCCATCGCAAGCTCGGCGTCCAGCGCCAATTTGCACCTTTTCACCTCTATTGAAGGAATCAACATGTCCATGAACAAACTCTTCGCGGCGCTGGTCACCGGCGCATTGCTGGCAGGCACCGCTTATGCCGCCGACGAAAAGAAGTCCGCAGATGCGCCCGCCACCGAGAAGGGTGCCAAG
>JAYVWK010000348.1:0-10353 GCA_043786185.1 Burkholderiales bacterium | reverse complement strand
CCGAGTGTCGCGGCGAGCAGTTCGGCCAGCGGTCGCGCGGTTACATCGGGCGGGCTGCCCGGTGCGGCGGACACCACCAGTTTGAACGGCCTGGTCGGCGTCCATTGCCCTTGGGCACGGGCAGACCGGAGACCGCCGCCGAGTCCTGCAAGAGTGGCGAGCGCGCCTGCGTTGAATTCACGTCGTTGCATGGTGTTCTTTCCTTGCGGGTGGGATTGGTAACGGGCCGGCCGGGTTGCGGACCCGGCGCGAACCGGTGTTTGCCAGCCAGTTCATCGGACTATTGAAGGAGCTCTGGCCAACGGGAACCTGCCTTCGCTGATCAAGGGATTGCTGGTGCGCCATTTGCGGAGATCTGCTTCGCCTCTGCATGAGCGGTCCGATGACGATTGTGCTGTAGGCATGCTTTAAGCAGGTTCCAGGCCGTGTTTGCGCTTGGCCGGCGTTGCTTCAGCCGACGCCATGTCGGCCAGCAGTTTGCGTGTCGCCTCGATCTGCGTGCAGGTGGTCGAAATGCCGGCGGAAAAGGTGGTGATCAAGGCGATCGGCGGCGGCAGCGGCCCCACCACCTCGATGCCTGCAATGTGAATCAGTTCGGAGAGCTGCTGAAAGCCCAGCGCCGCTTTGGCCGCAGCCAGCAGTGAGCCGACCGGCACGCCTGGCGGGGCCACCACCAGCTTGGTCTTGATGGCCTCGGCAATGCCCCACTGGGCGAACAATTTTTCCAGGTAAACGCCGGAGGGGCCGGTGGAATAGCATACGCTGGGCGCGGCCAGAATCGCGCGCTTGAGCGCTTCTTCGGTGCCGATGTCGGGCTTGGGTGCACCGACCGGCACGGCGACTGCCGCGCTCGACTTCACCAGATCGATCTTGCTGCCGGCAATCAGCTTGCCTTCGGCCTGCAACGCATCGATGACGCCGGCGGCTAAGATCACCACGTCAAAGGCCTCGCCGGCACGCGCCCGTCTGGCGATCTCGACACCGCCGGCGTTTTCATAGGCCAGGGCCTGGCCGGTGGAAGCTTGGTATCGCACCAGATATTCGGCCAGAAAATCCTTGGTGGCCAGCGAGGTCATGACCTTGATCGGGTGGGAAGCCATTGTGGTGATGCTCCGAAAAGTGGGGAATGCGTTGCGCCGGACCCGGCTTTCTACAAACGCGTCACTGGCGGGTCGAGCGGATCGATGCGTCTGGCTTGTTTGACCAAAGCCGGGTCGAAGGTGACAAAGTCGGGTGACAAAGGCCGCGCAACCATGGCTGAGAGCATGATGCAATGCGTCGGCGAAGTCCCAGCCTTGGGCCATTTTTCCCGCCGCGGCAACCACTGCCGCATGCTCGCCGACCACCATGTTTTCGAGCGCGGCAAGCTTCGCAAGTGCCTGTGCGATCGCAGCCGGCGACAAGCCATAGCGTGAGCGCAGGACCGATTCGAGTTCAAGCACCACCGTCACCGGAACATAGACCTGCTGCGCGCGCAACAAGTCCTGCGCGCGCCGCGCGGGAGCGGGATCATCCTGCACCAGTGCCCGCACCAGCACGTTGGTATCGACCGCGCGCACCTCGCATCAGCCTTTGTAGTCGGTGACGCGCATGGCGTCGACCGCGACCACGGGGCCCTTGTATTTCAGAAGAGCCTGGATTTCGGTCAGCGTCACGGTCTTCTTGGCCGGTGCCGGCGTCAGGCGCGCGCTCTTGCCGTCGACCTCCACATTGACCCGCATGCCGGGCTTCAGGCCGAGCGCGCGGCGCACCGAGACCGGCAACACGATCTGGCCCTTGGTCGAAATCAGGACGGCACTCATGGGGGGCTGCGTGATTGTTTTACCTGGTGGGTATTTTACCCGAGCGGAAAGCGCGGGTGGCGAACTCGCCGGCACAGCCGCGCGGCCGGCTTCAAGGTTCTATGCCAACCCAACCCTTGTGCGAAATGTCGAACACCACGCCGTCGGGGTCGCGGAACTTGCGTTCGAAATCAACCCCGCCGCCGCCCTTGAGTTCGCGGTGAAAACGCCCGCCATGGGCTTCGATCTTCTTGCTCATCGCCTCAAGGTCATCGACGATGAAGCCGAAATGATGGATGCCGACGAAGTCGCGTCCGCGTTCGTCGCCGGCGGCGTCATCGGTGTGGAAGTGCAGCAAAGTGAGGTTGATGACGCCGTCGGAAAGCGACAAGCCGTCGCCATAGGGGGTGACGACGAAGTTGACACGCTTGAGTCCGAAGGTCTGTTCGTAGAACGCCGCCGACTTCTCAAGGTCCGGAACCGAGATCGCGATGTGCCGTAGTTTTGCCATGCTGTGCTCCTGTGTTGAATCGATCGGGTGCGTAGCGGCGTTGCGCCTTACGCCAGCGCACGCAGCACCGTGTAGAGGTTGGCCTTGGCTTCATAGCCGACGCCGGGCAAGTCGGGAATGCGCACCCTGCCGTCTTCAACTCGCGCGCCATCCCAGTAGCCGCCGTAAAGCCGGCTGGCGTCCGGTGCCGATTCATGGCTGCCCAGCCCAAGACCTGCGACCACATGCGCTGCAAACAGGTGGCCGGCATGCGGCCAGTACGCGCCGCGTTGCCAGCCAAAGGGCATGCCGGCTTCGATGATGCGGCGGTATTCCGGCACGCCATAGGCCAGCAGCATGTCGACCTGAATCCGGTCGCGCGCCGGGCGCAGGCCGCCGTAGCGAAACAGGTTCACGGTATCGGCCAAGGAAAACAGATTTTCGCCGGTTGCAACAGGCGGCTCGTACTGTTGCACGAAGCGCGCAAGCGCCGCGTAGTCGAGTGCCGATACCGGCTCTTCGAGCCAGGCCAGGCCGAAGCCTGCCATGGCGCGAATCCATGCCGCGTCATCGGCGTCGGCGCGGCCGTTGGCATCGATCGCCAGATGTGCGGCAGCGGGCAGCACCGCCAGCGCTGCTTCTACGCGGGCCGCATCGGCGCTGGCATTGCGCCCGTCAACCTTGATTTTCACGGTGCGATAGCCCAGATCGAGCGCGGCGCGCAGTTCATCCTGCAGACCCGTCTCGCCGCCGCTGAGCTGAAAGTGCCCGCACGAGCCATAGGTGGCGCAGAGCGGGGCGGCGTTGGCGACGCCGTGCGCCGCCGCCAGCGTGCGCCACAGCGGTTCGCGGCGCGCCTTGGCCAGAGCATCCCACACGGCGGCGTCGATCAGGCCGACCGCGCCCGCGCGCTCGCCGTGACCGCCGTCTTTCTCGTCCTGCATCGCTGCGCGCCAGCAGGCCGCCGGGTCGAGCAGGCCATCGGTGCCCTGCAAGCTTGTGGCGGGCGCCGCCAGCAAGCGCGGAATGAAGCGTTCGCGCAGCAAGCCGCCCTTGCCGTAGCGGCCGATCGAATCGAAGGCGTAGCCGATCACCGGCTGACCTTCCACCAGATGGTCGGTGACGATCGCCAGGGCGGAGGCGGTCATGCCGCCGAATGAAATCGCGGCATTGCGCATCGCGCTGCCTACCGGCACCGTGCGTTCGTGGATCGCCACAATGCGCATCGCAGCCTATGCAACCCGGCCAAGCGCGCGCAGCACGCGTTCGGGGGTGAAGGGCTGGCAGTCGACCCGACAGCCGAAATGCGCCAGCGCATCGTTGAGCGCATTGGCCAGCGCCGCACCGGCGCCGATGGTGCCGGCCTCGCCGATGCCTTTGGCGCCCAGCAGGGTGCCGGCAACCGGCGTCTCGATGTGGGCGATGACGATGTCGGGCATTTCGGCGGCCATCGGCACCAGATACTCGGCCAGCGTCGCGTTCTGCATCTGGCCATGCGCATCGTAGAGGCACTCTTCGAACAGGGCGGCACCCAGGCCCTGCACCACGCCGCCACGCAATTGCTCGTCGGCCAGCAGGGGGTTGATCAGGCGGCCGCAGTCCTCCACCACCCAGTGCTTTAGAAGCTTGATGAAGCCGGTGTCGGCATCCAGTTCGATGAGGCTGGCCTGGATGCCGTTGGCCGCCAGATAAGGGCGGGTGGGAATCGCATAAGCCACGCAGGCGGAATCGATGGCAACGCCGGGCGGCAATTCATGCTGGCGATAGTGCAGCAGCGCCGCCAGTTCGGCCAGCGTCATAGAGCGCTCGCCGTCATGAAAGCCGGCAGCGTCAAGCGTCAGGTTTGCTGGCGCGGTGCCGAGCACGGCGGCGGCGACCGCGGCCAGGCGCTCGCGCAGCATTTGCGCGGCCATAAGCGCCGCTTCGCCGCCGACGGTGAGCCCGCGCGACGCCCAGGTGCCGCCGCCGACCGGCGTCACCAGGGTATCGCCGCGCATGATGCGTATCGCCGAGACCGGCAGCGCCAGGGTGTCGCCGATCAGTTGTTGCAGGGCTGTGTCGATGCCCTGGCCCTGGTCGCAGGAACTGCTCACGCAGGTGACAGCGCCGCCGGGCTCTAAGCGCAGCATGCAGCCGTCGTGCGCCACCACCGGGGCACCCGAGGCGCCATAAAACGCCGGGCCGGGCGCGGTGGTTTCGATGAACGCTGCCAGGCCGATGCCGAGATGACGTCCGCGCGCGCGCGCGTCGCGTTGCTGTTCGCGCAAAGCCTTGTAATCCATCAATTCCAGCAGGCGCTCCAGGCAGGCGGCATGCGACGAGGCGCCGAAATCCATGCCGTTGACAGTGGCGCTGCCATGCACGGCGGCATCGCGATAGTTGCGCCGACGCATCTCGGCCGGGTCGATGCCCAGTTCCGCGGCGGCGGCATCGATCAGGCGCTCGGTCACCGAACAGGCGAGCGGCTGGCCGACGCCGCGGTAGGCACCCACCGGCGCCTTGTTCTGAAACGCCACCCGCAAGCGGCCCTTGAGGCCTGCCGCGCGATAAGGCGCGCCGACCATCGAAATGGCGTGCACCCCTTCGAGCACACTGGTGCGCGGATACACCGAAAACGCACCGATCTCCATCAGATCGTCGGCATCGAAGGCCAGTACCTGGCCGTGGGCATCGACGGCGATCGCCGCTTCGACCTGATGCGAGCGCGCATGCACGTCACTGGCAAAAGCCTCTAAGCGGTCGCACACGAACTTGAGCGGTCGGCCCAGCTTGATGGCGGCGGCGATGGTCGCCATTTCGTCGTCGTATACATGCAGCTTGATGCCGAAGCCGCCGCCGACATCCGGCGTCACCACCCGCACGTCGACTTCGGGCAGCTTAAACAGCCGCGCGAACGCGGCGCGCATCTGGTGCGGCACCTGGGTCGAGTGGTGCACCGTCAGTTGCCGCATCGACGGGTCGAATTCGGCGACGATGCTGCGCGCTTCCAGCGGCACGCCGGTATGGCGAGCGAAGCGCAAGCTGCGGCGCACCACGCGGTGCGCGCCGGTAAACAGTTGCGCAACCGGCCCGGCGTCGATCGCGTGCGTGAAGGCTAAGTTGCTGCCAAGTTCTGGATGGATCACGCTGCTGCCCGCAGCGAGTGCGGCCGACGCATCGACCACCGGTTCGAGTTCTTCCCACTCGGCCTCGATCGTGGCGACCCCGTCTTCGGCCTGTGCGCGGCTCTCGGCGATGACGATTGCCACCGGCTGGCCCTGCCACAGCACCCGCTCAATCGCCAGTGGCGGCTGGGGGGCGGAGCGATGCGCCGGCAGGCTCAAGAATGTGGTGGTCCAGGCGGGGCATACCGGGGCCAAGGCCGGCCCGTCGAAAACGGCGACCACGCCGGGCAAGGCGCGGGCACGCGTCTGGTCGAGTGCCACGATGCGCCCATGCGCGATCGGGCTGCGCAGGAAAGCCACATGCAGCAGGCCGGGCATGCGCAGGTCGTCGGTGTAACGGCCGCGGCCGGCGATCAGGCGCCGTGCCGCCGCGCGCGGCAGAGCGCGACCAACCAGGGCTGGTGCCCCGTCGGCCGAAGCCGATGCCGGCGTTGGCGTCATCGGCTTATGGCTTGCGCTCAAGCAGCGGGCGCAGGATGCCGATCGATTCCGGGGCACGCTTGGTCAGCTCGGCCCAGTAGGAGCTGTAGGCCAGCTTCAGGTAGTCGGGCCCGAGGTTGACGATCTTGATGCCGGCATCGTTCTGGCGTTTGGTTTCGCTGGCGATTTTTTCCGCCGCCCAGCGCGTGTTTTCGGTTTCCAGCCAGTCGCCCATGCGCGTGAGGAAGGCGCGCTGGTCGTCGCGCAGGGCCTTCCACTTGGTCTGGTTCACCAGCACATTGACCACCACGTTGTAGAAGCCGGGGTCGACGCGGAATTTGGTGTCACCGCCCCAGCCCAGATCGAAAATGCCGATCAGCGGCCAGCCGTAACCATCGACGACGCCGCGTTCGAGCGCGGTCTTGACCTCGCCCGGTGGCATGGTGATCGGCGCGGCGCCCAGGGCCTGGAAAAACGGCGTGTAGTTGGGGACGGTGCGCAGTTTCCAGCCCTGGAAGTTGGCCGCGGGCGGTGGCTTGGTGGTCCAGATGTGAAACGGCAGGCCCTCGCCGTAGGCGGCGAGATACCAGGCATTCATTTTCTGGTTGCTGATCTTGTTCAAGGCTTCCCAGGCGCCGGAGGCGCGCTGCTGCTTGAACGTGAGCGGCGAGAGGATCACCGAATCGGCCTCGGGCATGTTGCCGGCGTAAAACGAAGGCGGCACCGCGGCCATGTCGAGCACGCCGGTGCGCACCGCGTTGCCCTGCTCTAAGCTGGGAATCGCCGAGGGACCGCCGACTAAGTTGATCTGCACTAAGCCCTTGCCCTCGTTGTTCACGTGGGTCACGAAGCGGCCGAACATTTCGCCGAACACGGTGTTGGTGGGCACGAAAACGGCGGCGCGTAACACGGTTTCCTGCGCGAATGTGGAGCCGGCGCCGACAGTGACGGCGATCAAGGCGAAAGCGAGACTGCGTTTGATGCTCATGGAACCTCCGGAAGAAATGCAACGGTGAAAAGACGGAATGGCTAAAACGGGATCGCCAACGCCCGGTGCGGCGCATCGCAATTGACAAGCTCGACCCGCTTGAGGACGATGCGCAAGCCAACCGGCGTGCGGCGCAAGCGGTGTTCGCAGGCGGCGCTAAAGAGCCGCTGCTCGCCGTTGCGCCATTCCACCATCAGCAGCATCGAGCGCAGCAGATACATGTCGTCGCCCAGGTCCTCGCCGCCGATGTTGCCCAGGTGGTGATGGGTACGCACCGGCGGCGCCTGGATATGGGTTTGCGGATGCATGAGGCGCCGTGCCCGCAGCTGCAGGAGAGGTTTGGTTTCATGAAACAGCGACAAGCTGCCTTGCGGCACGGCCTGGCCTGGCTCGGAAGGCACCCAGTACACGCCATCCTCGGCGAACAAGTCCACCCATGCCTCGAAGCCGCCAGCATCCAAGAGGCGCGCTTCCAGAAAGATAAAGTCGCGCAGTTGGTCCAGCACCTCCGGCGCCAGTGCGCCGCCCGCTGCGGTCTTGAGGTCGTGCAGATTCATGTGGACGCAGCTTCCATCCATGACCGCCAGGCACGCATCTGCGCGCGCACCGGCAGTTCGCTGGTGCCGGGCGCGACGAGCGCACCGCCGCCTACCGCCGCATCGCTGCCGATGGCGCGGCTCATGTCGATCCATGCTGCCGCCGGGTCGGCCAGGCCGCGCTGGCAGCGCTCGAAGATTTCAAGGTCGTCGGAGGCCACCAGCGAAGCCGGCGAACTGGCGGTATTGAGAAAGCGCAGGCTGAGATCGAACATTTCCGGCGGCGCCCCTTCCATGCGAAAGCACATGCTGGTGACGACGGTGCGGTCCACCGCGACCGGCTGCACCACGCGCAGGGTCTGGAAGCGCGAGTTGACCGAGAGGTTGGGCCAGATCAGGTTGTTGAAGCGGTCGATTGCGAGAATCTCGCGCACCTTGGCCTCGCCGTGCGCCAGGGCGAGCGCGGCGCGATAGCGTTCGAACAGCGGATCGGCGCGCTCGCTGGCGATCACACCATCGCGGTAAAAGCCGTCCATGTACACATGCCCTTCGGCAAACGCGTGCAGGCCGATCTTTTCCCAATCGGCAAGCCGCAAGCCATTGGCCAGCAGCATCTGCGTGGTCTGGCCGGCCTGGCCCTCCAGTTGCGCCGCTTCACGCGTCTCGCGCGCAACAGCCACCGAGCCGCCATGCACGTACTGCGGGTGCACCAGGTCGACCGCGTTCTCCATGAAGAGCTTCCAGTTGCCGCGGAACTCCATGCGCAGCCGCCCGCCAGCCTGTACCAGCGCGCCGCCGGGTGCGCGATCGACCATGTTGTCGAGCGCACTGGCAAGCCCGCCCAGGAAGGTGGGCAGGTCCGCGCCCGACGCGGCGCCCGAACCGAACACAAAGCCGCGATAGCTGGCCACCCGCGCCACGCGCGCCAGGCCGGGGCCGGGCTTGCCAGCGGCAAAGCCAGCGGCATAACCTGCGGGTGCCGGCACGCTGTCGAGCGCACCGTCCAGGCCAAAGCTCCAGGCGTGGTACGAGCAGGTGAGAAGGCGCGCGTTGCCGCGCGCTGCCACCATCAGCCGCGCACCGCGATGCGCGCAGCGGTTGTGCATGGCCGCGATGCCGCCATCGGCGCCGCGCGCGACGATCACCTCGTCCGGTCCCAGCTGGGCCAGCACATAGTCCCCCGGCCGCGCAATCTCGCTTTCGTGGCACAGGTAGATCCAGGCGCGGCGGAAAATGCGCTCCTGTTCAAGCGCGAACAGCGCCGCATCCGCATACACCGCGCGGTGCACCGCATCCGGGCGCAACAGGGCGGCGATGTCAGTGGCGTTCAAGAAAAAAGGATATTTGCGTTTGCATATGTTGTGAAATTACTATTCACTCACTGGCATGTCAAGGCAAACCCGCGCGGCACCAATTCCCCTGCAATAATCACGGCCATGCGCAAGAAAGCGGCCATCGCGGGACTCGAGAGCTACAGCCTCGACGATTCGATCCCTTACATGATGAATCGCGTCGCCGGCCGCCTGAACCGCTCGCTGGAAGACGATCTGCAGAAGCTTGGCGTCACCTTCCAGCACTGGCGTGTGCTGGCGGTGCTGGCGCGCGGCGACGGCCTCTCGATTGCCGACCTGTCGGCCTATGCGGTGGTGCCGCACTCGACCCTGAGCCGGCTTGTCACGCGCTTGGAGAGCGACAAGTTGGTTAAGCGAAGCGACGAGACGCCGGACGGCCGCACCGCGCGCTTGCTCATCACCGCGCGTGGCCGCAAGCTTTATGAGCGCATCCTGCCGCTGGCCACTGGTTGGCGCGATGAGGTACTGGTTGGATTTTCCGCGGGCGAGCAACAGGTTTTGCTGGGGCTCCTCAGGCGGATGCTGGGAAATCTGGAGATACGCGATCCTGAAATGAAGAATCCGGCAACCCTGCTGAGGCAAATTCGCAGTGCCGGGAAGATGGGACGACCCGATGCATCTGCCAGGGTTTCCGCATCAATGAAGGCCAAGTTGCGAGCGAAACGTCCTGATTGACGCAGGACCGTTGGTCACGCTCTTTGCGACGGATGACGCTCATCACGCACGCGATGACGCGTTGGCTACCGCGGCTGTGACCGACGGACGCCGGCCGGACGCCGGGGAATCTTGAGACTGTTCGCGGGTGATGCTTGCCGCAAAGCGAGCTTGCGCTCGCGACTGAACCGAGGGGAATCGCAGCTCAAACGCCAGGCCGGATTTGCTCGATGACAACGCCGCAGTCAAGTTGCGCCCAGGCGCGGTCTGCCGTCAGCGCGGGTAGCTTTTGCGATCGCGCCAGCGCCAGACAGGCGCGGTCGCCGATTGAAAGGCCGAACGTGCGCGATGCCGGACGCAATGCGGCGCAGGCACGCGCCGCGGCATCGTCGAATGCCCACACCGCCAGCTCCAGCGCGTCGAATGCGGCTTCGGCATCATGGCCGCTCATGCCACGGTCGATCAGGCGTGTCAGCACTTCGGTGACGTTCACCGCGGAAATGCGACAAGCGCCATGCTCGATACGTGACAACACCGCGTCCGAGCCGGGTTCGGCCTGCAGCAACGCCAGTACTGCGGAGGCATCCAGCACGCACGCGGGCGTCACGCCTCCCCTCCGCTGGCTTCTCGCCGCCGCTCCGCGATCAATTCTTCGGCGAGCGAGGTGCCGGCCGGCACATGCAGGCGCACCAAGTCCTGCGCGCGGCGGATGCGCGCGGCTTTGGTGGTCAGGCGCGCCTCGCCCTCTGCCATCTCCCACAGCACGGTATCACCGTCCTTGAGACCGAGTTTCCGACGAATCTCTACCGGAATGACAACGCGGCCACCTTCTGACATTTTCATTGATATCATGAGAAAAAGCCATTTTAGTAATAAGATGGCATTCTAACAACAAGTCCCAATCAGCAGTCATGCAGTCTCAGCCTTGCGGCGGCGCGGCGGCTTTGGCAACTCGCGTAGCGCCTGCT
>JAYVWK010000347.1:0-4389 GCA_043786185.1 Burkholderiales bacterium | reverse complement strand
CACCCAGGCCGCGGCGGTGATCAGTATCGCCAGCTGGGTGATGATTTTTTCCGGCGCGCTGTGTGGTCAGCTTGCCGACCGCACCGGCAAACGCGATCTGATCCTGTACATCTGCACGGCGGTGGCCGTGGCGGTGCTGCTGCTGCTGCGCCAAACCTCGCTGGCGGTCGCACTCAGCCTGGCGTTCGGCCTGATCGGCATGGCGCCGGCGGGCGTAATCATGGCGTTGACCGGTGAAGCCATGGCGCCACAGCGGCGCGCCTTCGGCATGGGGGTGTTTTTCAGCTTCTATTTCGTGCTGATGACCGCGGCGCCGCCGATCGCCGGCTGGCTGTATGACCTGAGCGGCGATCCGTATTGGCCGATCCTGTTTGCCGCCTTCCTGTTCGCGGCCGGTGCGTTGGCGAATTGGGCGTTTCGGATTGCCAAGGGAAGATTCGCGTTGGCGACCTGATGGGAGTGGCCGGTCACCAATCAACCCAGCCTTGCATGCGCACCCTTGCGCTATGGCGCGACCAGTTCCAACTTCGGAAAGTAGGAACGAAATCGCGCGGTGTCGCGCGTGAGTACCGGGCAACCGAGGTCGGCCGCGTGGGCGCCGATCATGAAGCCCGACAGCCGCGCATCTGTTGGTTAGAATGGGTTCTCCGCGATCGGCAAGCCTTCCCCGGCATTCGCTCTCTGCGGTTCCACCCAGGCGTAAGGCACCATGCAAGCGGCACCACCAGACCAGACGGCGCGCGACCAGTACCATCCCGCAGCCCGCGGCCCGCTTGACGGCGTGCGGGTGCTGGACTTGTCGCGGCTGGTGGCGGGCAACATCGTTTCCCACGTGCTGGCCGACTTCGGCGCCGACGTCATAAAGGTCGAGGCGCCTGGTCGAGGCGACGACCTGCGCGCCTGGAAGGTCAACGGCGTGTCCAGTTTCTGGAAGGTCTATGCCCGCAACAAGAAGAGCATCACCCTGGACTTTCGCCAGGCACGCGGCCGCGAATTGCTGCTGCGGCTGGTACGCGATGCACGCATCCTGATCGAGAATTTCGTACCCGGCAAACTGGAAAACATGGGGCTCGGCCCGCAGGTCCTGCTCGAGGCCAACCCGCGCCTTACGATCGTGCGCGTGTCCGGCTGGGGCCAGACCGGGCCCTTCGCCGACAAGCCAGGCTTCGGCACCCTGGTTGAAGCGATGAGCGGATTTGCCGCCATGAACGGATTTCCCGACCGGCCGCCGCTGCTGCCGCCGCTGGCGCTGGCCGACATGGTGTGCGGCATCTACGGCGCTTCCGCCGCCATGATCGCGCTGCGCCAGGTCGAGGTGTGCGGCGGCGCGGGGCAGGTGATCGACCTGTCGCTGTTCGACTCGATCCACTCCATCCTCGGGCCCGAAGCCGCCAACTATCAGCTGAGCGGCGTGCCGACGCTGCGCAACGGCAGCCGCGCCTCCAACACCGCGCCGCGCAATGTCTATGAATGCAGCGATGGCAAATTCGTCGCGCTGTCGGCGTCGATGCAGTCGATGGCCGAGCGCCTTTTTCATGCGATGGGCCGCCCCGACCTGATCGACGATCCGCGCTTTCGCAGCAACACCGATCGGGTGCGTAACGTCGACGCCATCGACGCCATCGTCGCCGACTTCATGCGCGCGCGCACCCAGGCTGAAAACCTGCAACTGTTCGGCGTCTCCGGCGTCACCGTCGGCCCGGTATGTGACACCGCCGACCTCGATGCGCATCCGTTCGTCCAGGGGCGCGATGTGCTGCTGCGCCTGCCGGACGCGGACATGGGCACCCTGCCGATGCACAACGTCGTGGCGCGCCTGTCCGGCACCCCGGGCGCGATACGCATGCCGGCGCCGGCTCTCGGCGAACACAATGCGGAGATCTTCGGCGCCATCAACATCGATGCGCTCGCGCTCGCTGCGCTGGCAAGGGATGGTATCGTCTAGTGCCGCGCGTGCCCTGCGCACCTCTGACAGTTCGGCAGCCCACACCATGACCCTTGCGCGCTCGCTCCTGTTCGTCCCCGCCACCAGCGCACGCAAGATCGACAAGGCCTACGCCGGCAGCGCCGACGGGGTGATCGTCGACCTCGAGGATGCGGTGGCGATCGCCGAGAAACCGGCCGCGCGCGCTGCGCTGGCCGCTATCGCCGGCATACCGCGGCCGCGGCCGACCTGGGTGCGCATCAACGCCACCACGACGCCGTTCTGCTACCAGGACCTGCTGGCCGTGTGCATCCGCGGAATCGCCGGCATCGTGCTGCCCAAGGTGGAGTCGGCGGAGGAAGTGCGCACCGTCGACTGGGTCCTCACCCAGCTCGAGGCGGAGCGGCAGTTGCCGTCGGGCGGCATCCTCGTCATGGGCATCATCGAGACTGCGCGCGGACTCGTCAGCGTCGACGCCATCGCCGCGGCCGCGCCGCGTCTGCGCCGCCTGATGTTCGGCGCCGTGGACCTGGCCGCCGACCTGTCGATCGATCTCGGCGACGACACCGGCGCCACCACCCAGGCCCGCTTTGCCGTGGCGTGCGCCTCGCGCGCCGCCGGCCTGGCCGCGCCGATGGATACCGCCTACACCGACATCCCCAACGTCGACGGCTTGCGTGCCACCGCAGAGCGCGCGCGCGGCCTGGGCTACAGCGGCAAGTCCTGCATCCATCCGCAGCAGGTTGAGGTGGTCAACGCTGTGTTCACCCCGACGGCGAGGGAAATCGCTTGGGCGCAGCGCGTGGTCGACGCGTTTGCCGGGGCGGAGGCGAAAGGCTTGGCGGCGGTCACCCTCGACGGGCAGATGCTCGACTACCCGGTGGTCCTGCGTGCGCGGCGCCTGCTGGCGCTGCTTCGTTAGTGCTGGATCATCGCCAGTATCTTCTCCAGCACCGCATCGGCGATCGCCGCCAATTCGGCCGCGCTGCGGTTCTGGATCGGGTGAGGCACCCACACCAAGCCGGCAGCGAATCCGAGCGCCTTCATCTGCGCATCGGCCGCCTGGCGAAATGCTTCGCTGGCCACGCCGCATCCGGGGATGCCGCGGCGATCGAGCGTCTGGAGGTCATGCAAACTGCATGACGTGCAGGAGCCTCAGTCGGCAAGCGCCTCGACGACGACATCGCAGCGCTCGACGATGTCCTGGATCACCGCCTCCGGCGCTGGCTTGGTATGGGTCGGCTTGGCGAAGCGCAACACCGTGAGCCCGCGGCCTGCGAGGCGCGCCTCAACCGTATCGAGGAACTCCTCGCTGCGCTCCTTGGAGATGCACAGAAGCCCGATGGTGGCCTTGGAAAGATCGGCCGGCGGCGCCAGCCTGGCGCGCTGCACCGCCGCGATTTCCATGGTTGGGTCGCGCATTGAGTAAGCTTCGAGGGTCATGTGCCGATCTCCGTGGAAACGATCTGGACTTCCTTGTTGCGCCGCTGCGCGGGCCAGCCGCCGATGATAGCGGAGAACAAGCCGCCAGCGCCACCGGCGCGCACGACGATGAGGCCGCCGGGATGAAACTTGTCGACCATTTCGTCCGCGCGCGACGGGTCGATGCCAACGCCGACGCCGCCCGCGCCCTCGATCAGGTCGCGGCCGGGACGCTTCAGCGCCTGCCAGATCCCCGCCTCGATCCTGGCGCGATCCCATCCGCCTTGCTTGAAGATGGCGTAGTGGTCCGGGGCGATCACCAGCAGCGCATGCGACCACTGCGCCAGCTTGGGATGACACACCGCCCACAGGCCCATCGCCAGCGATCGCGCCAGGCTTTCGGGGTCGCGGGATTTCTGATCGGCCACGCCTTGCACACCGTCGCCATGGAACAGGGTGACGGTGGAGGACCCGCGTCGTTGGCCGCGCGCGACATTCAGCGGCACCCAGCCCGGATCGGTTTCATCCTCGGCGAAGCAGAAGGTGTACTTGCCGGGGTTACCCAACACCGACCGGTCGATCTCCTGGGGGCGGCCACCGCCGACGTTGCGGATGACCAGTTGCAGCGCGCGGCCGATGGTGGCATTGGCGCGATTACCCTGGCCCAGGGCGTTGCCGCCCCAGTTCATGCCGATGCGCTTGGCGATGGGGCCGTTGACCACCACCACCGGGCCGGAGAACCACAGCGTCGCCAACAGGCCGTGCATCGAGAATTCGGGCTTCAGCGCCGCCTCGATGGTGGCCAGCACGACGGGAAAGTACTCTGGGCGGCAGCCGGCCATCACGGCATTGATGGCCGCTTTCTCGATGGTGCATTCGGCCAGGTTGGGCGGAATCAGCCCGATGATTTCATCCGGTTTGCGGGTGGTCCCGCCCAGCATGCGCGCGATGCGCAGGTCGGTTGGCGGAATCACCGGCAGCCCGTCGGTCCAGCCGCGGTCGTAGGCCACTTCGGCCGGATCGTCCATCGCATCGACCTCGAT
>JAYVWK010000346.1:0-5815 GCA_043786185.1 Burkholderiales bacterium | reverse complement strand
AGCTGGGGTGCGGCGCAGTTCCTGTTGCCGCATGTGATCGGCACCCATGAGCCGGTGTCCGGCCGGGTGACCGACTGGAACAGCGTCGTCGGCAACACGCGGATGATCATCGCCTTCGGCGGCCTTGCGCTCAAGAACGGGCAGGTCACCTCGGGTGGGGCCGGGGCGCACACCATGGAGGCGTGGTTGCGCCGTGCGCGTGAGGCCGGCATCCGCTTCGTGGTGATCAGCCCGAACCGCGGCGACGCGCCGGGTTTTCTCGATGCGCAATGGATAGCGCCGCGGCCCAACACAGATACCGCGCTGATGCTCGGCATGGCGCATACCTTGCTCTGCGAAGGGCTGCATGACGCGGCATTTCTGGCCAGCCATTGCAGTGGTTTTGATGCCTTTGAGCATTACCTCACAGGCGCGGAGGACGGCACGCCGAAGAGCGCCGCATGGGCCGCCGCGATTTGCGGTGTCGATGCGGAACTGATCATCATTCTGGCGCGACAGGCCGCCGCCACCCGCACCCTGGTCACCATGGCATGGGCGCTGCAGCGCGCCCATCATGGCGAGCAGCCCTACTGGATGGCTATCGCACTGGCAGCGATGCTGGGTCAGATCGGCCTGCCCGGCGGCGGCTTCGCGTTCGGCCACGGCTCGATGAACGGGGTCGGCAACCCGCGCCTCGATCTGCCGTCACCGGAATTCACTACCGGTCGCAACCCGGCAGGCCGCGCGATTCCGGTGGCGCGCCTCACTGACATGCTGGAGAAACCGGGCGCCAACTTCGATTTCAACGGCCGCCAAGACAGGTATCCCGATATCGACCTCATCTACTGGGCCGGCGGCAACCCGTTTCACCATCATCAGGATTTGAACCGGCTCACCCGCGCCTGGCACAAGCCGTCTACCGTGGTGGTGCACGAAAGTTGGTGGACGCCGACCGCTCGCCGCGCCGACATCGTGTTGCCAGCTACCACGCCAGTCGAACGCAATGACATCGGCGGGTCATCGCGTGACCCGTTCATTTTCGCCATGCAGCAGGCGATCGCGCCGGTGGGCGGTAGTCGCGATGACTTCGACATCTTTCGCGAACTGGCCGCGCGTGGTGACCATGAGTCGGTCTTCACCGAAGGCCGCGATAAGGAAATGTGGCTGCGCGAACTGTGGCGCCGGGTATGCAGCGGTGCTGCTGACGGCGGCGTGGGCTTGCCAGGCTACGAGGAGTTCGTTGTGCGCGGCTGGGTCGAACTGCCGCCGCCGGTACGCGATTACGTGATGTTCGATGCGTTCCGCGCCGATCCGCTTGCCCATCCCTTGCGCACGCAGTCGGGCAGGATAGAACTGGTGTCGCAGGCCATCGGCGGCTTTGGCTACGCGGATTGCCCGGCACACCCGACCTGGCTGCCGCCCGCCGAATGGCTTGGCGCCGCCGCGGCCCGACAATTTCCCCTGCACCTGATCACCATTCAGCCGCCGGACCGCCTGCACAGCCAGATGGACCCGGGCCCGGTTTCGCAGGCCGGCAAGGTGGCCGGGCGCGAGCGGCTTTCCATCCACCCCGAAGATGCCGCGGCAAGAGGTTTGATGGACGGCGACCTGGCGCGCGTGTTCAACGATCGCGGCACCTGCCTTGCGGGGGTCGCGCTGGACCATGGTCTGATGCGGGGTGTGGTGGTGATGGCAACCGGCGCATGGCTGGATCTCGCGCCCGATGGCTTAGAGCGCGGCGGCAACCCCAACGTGCTGTCGCTGGATATCGGCACTTCGTCGCTGACGCAGGGGCCGAGCGCGTTGTCGGTGCTGGTGGAAGTTTCGCGATGGATTGGACTGGCGCCGGAAGTCGAGGCGTATCGAGTGCCGCGCATCGAGGCGGCTTCAACCAACTGAGCAGCAACCTGATCCTGCACGGTGCGGTCGGTGATTGACATCCGATGTTCGATGCAATAACGTCACATCATGCGCACCACTCTTGACATCGAAGACGACCTTCTGCTCGCAGCCAAGGACCTTGCGCGGCGCGAGAAGAAGACTGCCGGGCAGATCATTTCCGAGCTTGCGCGCAAGGGCTTGGCAGGCAATGCTGCGGTAACGACGCGCGAGCCGAAAGTGGTTTACGGATTCCGGCCGTTTGCCAAGGAAGGGCGCATCGTCAGCAACGAGCTGATCAACAAATTGCGCGAAGACGGCGAATATTGAGCCCGCACCCGATGCGTGCGCTGTTCGATGGCAATGGTTTGGTCGCTATGCTTGATCAGGCGCATGCGCTTCACGAAACCGCGTTGTCGTGGATCAAGACCAGTGTCAGGGATTGCCGCAAGTCCTGCCCAGTCATGCAAAACGCCGGCATTCGAATTGCGCGGCGGCAGCGACGCCGGAAAACAATTCCTGACGAATCGGCCTGGCGATCAATGCTTCGCCAGGCTCGATGAGTCGCATCAGTTCGGCCGTGGCGGTGTCCGCCGCAGGCTGCCTTCTGTGCAATGCGAGCGATTACACCGAGGGTTCGACGATCGCCATCGCGTCGAGTTCAGGCCTTGCGTAGCCGGCGCCCGGACCCGGTCGCAGCGTCGCGTTGGCGCTTGATTTCTATGGCCGGCAGAAAATCGATCTTGCCGAACAGATCGATGATCGCCCCTTGCTTGCGGCGCTCGATGTACTCGGTCAGTGCATGCGTGACCGCGGCTTTCTTGGTGCGATGGCCGCTGATGCGCACCGCCTCTGCGATCAGTTTGTCGTCCAGCGCGAGATTGGTGACCATAACCTGCTCCCTTCAAAATGTCGATGTTCACACAATTTGATGCATAAATTCCTTCCCACCTGAAGCGCTGCGGCCCGGTGCGCTCAACGCCCTCTGGCGTGCTTCAAGGGCAAGGCCGTACTCGATTTGACTTCCTTCAACGAAAAGCTGGTGCGCGTGTCTTTCACGCCCGGCAACGCCATCAGGGTGTCGAGCGCGAATTTCGAAAAACTTTCAAGCGACTCGCTCATCACCACCAGCATGAATGCGCCTTCGCCGGAGATCACGTGGCAGGCGACGATCTCGTCTAAATCGGCGATCGATTCCTCGAAGCGGCGTTCCATTGCCGGCGTGTGGCGTTCAATATCGACCCGCACGAAGGCGGTCACCCCAAGGCCCAGCGCCTTGCGGTTGAGTAGCGCCTGATAACCGGTGATGACGCCGCTTTCCTCCAGCCGTTTCAGGCGCCGCCAGCAGGGTGAAAGCGACAGGCCGACGCGTTCGGCCAATTCAGCGTTGGTCAGCCTGCCGTCGGTTTGCAGGGCGTCCAGAATTTTGAGATCGGTGCGGTCAAGGGCGGGGGCGACGGTAGAGGGCGACATGTTTTTTCCTTGAAAAACCTATGGTGCGATGCAAAAGATATCGCAGATACAGCGTATCGAGCAAAAATAGGAAAAATATTCCTGTGCCGGCCTTTTATACTTGTGCATCTTTGCTGTGGTCACCAATTAGAGGAATCCTGCCGATGAATGCTCCTGTTGATCCCAAACTGCTGGCCAGCATCTCGCTCGACGACAAGTACACGCAGGACAGCGGCACTGCCTTCATGACCGGCACGCAGGCACTGGTGCGCCTGCCGATGCTGCAACGCAATCGCGACTTGGCGGCCGGCAAGAACACCGCGGGCTTCATTTCCGGCTATCGCGGCTCGCCCCTGGGTGGCTATGACCTGTCGCTGGCGAAAGCCAGAAAGCATCTCCTGGAACACCATGTGGTGTTCCAGCCTGGCGTCAATGAAGACCTGGCCGCTACCTCGATCTGGGGCACGCAGCAGGTGAACATGTTCCAGGGGGCGAAGTACGACGGCGTGTTCGGCATCTGGTACGGCAAGGGCCCGGGCGTGGATCGTTGCGGTGACGTGTTCAAGCACGCCAACATGGCCGGCACCTCGCCATGGGGCGGCGTGCTGGCCTTAGCCGGCGACGACCACGGCGCCAAGTCGTCGACCACTGCGCACCAGAGCGAGCAGATCTTCCAGGCGGTATCGACGCCGATTTTCTACCCCGCTTCGGTACAGGACATTCTCGACTATGGCGTGCACGGGTTTGCGCTGTCGCGCTATGCGTCGCTGTGGATCGGCATGAAATGCGTGACCGACATCGTTGAATCGGGCGCCACGGTGGACTTGTCGACCGCGCGCGTGACGCCGCGGCTGCCGACAGACTTCGCACTGCCGCCGGATGGCCTCTCGATCCGTTTCAACATCACCGATTTTTTGGGTGAAGAAGCGCGCCTGCTCAACTACAAGCTGCCGGCGGTCAAGGCCTACGTGCGTGCCAATGGCTTGAACAAAGTGCTGTGGCGTGAAGGCGCCGGCGTCAAGCCGACGCTGGGCCTGGTATCGGCCGGTAAGGCCTATGCGGATTTGCGCCAGGCGCTGGCCGATCTGGGCATCGATGCCAAGGCCGCCGGCGACCTGGGCTTGCGCTTGTACAAGATCGCGCTCACCTGGCCGCTCGAGGAAAGCGGCGTGCGTGATTTCGCCGCCGGCTTGACCGAGATTCTCGCGGTCGAGGAAAAGCGCCCGCTGATCGAGTCGCAGATCAAGGAAATCCTGTATGGCACGCCCGGCGCGCCGCGCGTCACCGGCAAGGTCGACGAGAGTGGCGCTTCGCTGTTGCCGCTGCACGGCGAACTTACGCCATCGATGATCGCGCGCGTCGTGGTGCAGCGCCTGCTGCCGCTGGCCGGTGGCGAACTGCGTGCCCGGCTGGAAGCGCGCATCGCGTTTCTCGATGCGCGCGAAGCTGCGGTCGCCAAAACGTTGCCGATCGCGGTGCGCACGCCTTACTTCTGCTCGGGCTGCCCGCACAACACATCCACCAAAGTGCCCGAAGGATCACGCGCCTTGGCCGGCATCGGCTGCCACTACATGGCGCAGTGGATGGACCGCGAGACCTCGACCTTCACCCACATGGGGGCCGAAGGCGTCACCTGGGCCGGGGCGGCGCACTTCACCACTGAAAAGCATGTCTTCATCAACATCGGCGACGGTACTTATTTCCACTCCGGCCTGCTGGCGATTCGCGCCGCTGTCGCCTCGAAAGTCAACGCCACCTACAAGGTGCTGTTCAACGACGCCGTGGCGATGACCGGCGGGCAACGCCATGACGGCCCGCTCAACCCCTGGCTGATCTCGCAACAACTGCACGCCGAAGGCGTGACGCCGATCATGGTGGTCACCGACGAGCCCGAGAAATATCCGGCCGGCACCGCCTGGGCGCCCGGCACCACGGTGCATCATCGTGACGAACTCGACGCGGTGCAAAAGCGCTTGCGCGAAATGCCCGGCATCTCGGCGGTGATCTACGACCAGACCTGCGCCAGTGAAAAGCGGCGCCGCCGCAAGACCGGCGAATTTCCCGATCTGCCTAAGCGCGCCTTCATCAATGACGCGGTATGCGAAGGCTGTGGCGATTGCTCGGTCAAGTCCAACTGCATTTCGGTGGAGCCGCTGGAAACCGAGTTCGGTCGCAAGCGCAAGATCAACCAGAACTCCTGCAACAAGGACTATTCCTGCGTCAACGGCTTTTGCCCAAGCTTTGTCACCGTTGAGGGTGGCGGGCTGAAGAAGCCGGCCAAGCCGAACTTAACCGCCAGCGCCAAGGCCGGTGCCGACGCTACCGCGCTGCCGACGTTGCCTGCGCCAGTGATTCCGACCGTGGCCACACCGTTCAACATTCTCGTCACCGGCATCGGCGGCACCGGTGTGATCACCATCGGCCAGATTGTGGCGGTTGCCGCGCACATCGAGGGCAAGAGCGCGCAGGTGCTCGACATGTCGGGCCTGGCGCAAAAGGGCGGGCA
>JAYVWK010000345.1:0-3475 GCA_043786185.1 Burkholderiales bacterium | reverse complement strand
CTGGCGGCGATTCGCGGCGTGGTCTACTTGCTGCGCCATGCCCTTGACGCTGGCGGCATGCTGGCCGTGGGCGAGCGCTGGGTCACGCTACTGGTCTGGCTCGGCGTGGCCCTGCATTTCACAGGCTTGCTGCCGGAGCTTGCAGACGCACTGGAGCACCTCACGTTTCCGCTCGGCGTGCAGAGAATTTCACTGCTACTTGTGTTTCATGCACTGTTCTCGGTAGCGCTGACGTTGCTGATTTCGCTGTGGGCCGCGGCCATGCTGGAAGCACGCCTGATGGCCGCCGAGACCTTCGACATGTCGTTTCGCGTGGCGCTGGGCCGATTCGTCAAGGCGCTTCTAGTGTTCGCCGCGATATTGATCAGCCTGGCGCTGGTGGGCATCGACCTCACCGTGCTTTCGGTGTTTGGCGGTGCGCTGGGCGTGGGCCTGGGGCTTGGTTTGCAGCGCATCGCAAGCAACTATTTCGCCGGCTTCATCATCCTCTTGGATCGCTCGATCAGGATCGGCGACATGATCAGCGTCGATAAATTCGGTGGAGCGGTCACGCAGATCAACACGCGCTACACGGTGCTGAAGTCGCTCGATGGCACCGAGGCGATCGTCCCCAACGAAATGCTGGTCAACTCCCCGGTCTCGAATCTGTCGTTCACCACGCGCGAGAATCGCCTCGCGGTTCAGTTGGTAGTGGCCTACGACAGTGACCTCGAGGCGGTCAAGCGCTTGTTGCTGGGTGCCGCGGACGAGCATCCACGCGTGCTGGCCGAACCCGCACCTGCGGTGCTGCTGCGGCAGTTCGGTGCCGATGGTCTTGAGCTTGAGATGGGATTCTGGATCAATGACCCGGAACAAGGTAGCCTGAACGTGCGATCGGATCTTAATTTCGCGATTTGGCAGGCCTTTCAGGCCGCCGGAATCGGCATTCCGTATCCGCAGCGCGAGGTTCGCTTGCTGCGGCCAAGGACCGGCGAACCGCAGTGAGTCGCCGCGGTTGCCTGGCGGCCACCCATGGTACGGCGCGCACAAAGTTCCTGGCGCGCGTTTTGGCGAACCGGCTGCCTATAACGGTCATTGCGGGAGGCCTTCGGAATTCCACTGCTTGTCGCGCGCACGGCGCCGCGCACCCGGCTCCCTGCTTCCCCTTCGTCCCGCGCGGTCGCGAAAAAGAGCATCGGTGCATCGGCAGCGCTTCACAAAATTTCGCCGCGTGCCGAGCCAAAAAGGGAAGGGGTAGCAACGCAGCGCATTCGCTTGGTCACCGGCAGGCCCACTGCCTGCGCGAATCGTGACTTGATCGCGGCGAAGTCGCGTACAATTTAGGGTTATGCGCTGTGCTTTGGGGTTGCTCCAAAGATCCTCTTAAGGGAGAGTTTCATGCATTTATTTTCGGGCGTGTTTGATTTGAGCTTCTGGCAGCTCGTCGGACTCGCGCTTGTCCTGACCCACATCACCATCGCCGGGGTGACGATCTACCTGCATCGTTGCCAGGCGCATCGGGCGCTTGACCTGCATCCGATCGTCAGCCATTTTTTCCGGTTCTGGATGTGGCTGACCACCGGCATGATCACCAAGGAATGGGCCGCGATTCATCGCAAGCACCATGCAAAGGTTGAAACGGTAGAAGACCCGCACAGCCCGCAGGTGCATGGCATCAACACGGTGCTGTGGACCGGCGTCGTGCTTTATGTGAGGGAATCGCGCAACCGGGAAACCATCGAGCGCTACGGTCATGGCACGCCTGACGACTGGATCGAGAGAAACCTGTACTCGCGCCACGAAAAGCTCGGCGTCACCTTGCTGCTCCTGATTGACATTGGGTTGCTGGGCGTGATTCCCGGCGCGCTGGTCTGGCTCACGCAGATCGCCTGGATTCCGTTCTGGGCCGCTGGCGTCATCAACGGTATCGGCCATTGGTTCGGCTACCGCAATTTCAAGGTGGCGGACGCCAGCACCAACATCGTGCCGTGGGGCATATTGATCGGCGGCGAGGAGTTGCACAACAACCACCATGCCTACGGCACATCGGCCAAGTTGTCGAACAGGTGGTATGAATTCGATATAGGCTGGATGTACATCCGCATCCTCGAGACTTTCGGCCTGGCGCACGTCAAGAAGATCGCTCCCACGCCCAAGTTTGTCGCAGCCAAGGCGGCGGTCGATATGGAAACCCTGCAAGCGGTGATCGCCAATCGCTACGACGTCATGGCGCGCTATGCAAAATCTTTCAAGCTGGTATGGCGTGAGGAGGTGGCCAAACTCAAGGAAGCGTCGGATGAACGTGCGCGGGTCGAGGCGATCAAGCGCGCGTTGCACCAGGACGCGAGCGAGTTGCGCGAGGCCGACAAGGCCAATCTCAACACCGTGTTGGCCGACAATGCGGTGCTGGCGAAGATTTATGCCATGCGCGAGGAGCTGATCGCGCTGTGGGAACGCTCGACTGCCACCAGCGAGCAGTTGCTCAAGGAGCTGCAGGATTGGTGCGCCCGTGCCGAAGCAAGCGGTATTCGAGCGCTTGAGGAGTTCTCGTTGCGGCTGCGCAGTTATGCCTTGCCGCAGGGCGCGTAGTCGCGCAAAGGGTACCCAACAAAAAAGGCCTCGCGATGCGAGGCCTTTTTTGTTGGGCTTTTGCGCGTGACCTTACTTGATCTTGGTCTCCTTGAAAATCACGTGCTTGCGCGCCTTTGGATCAAACTTCTTGATCTCCATCTTTTCAGGCGTCGTGCGCTTGTTCTTGGTCGTGGTGTAGAAGAAGCCGGTGCCGGCGGTTGATTCAAGCTTGATTTTGTCTCTCATTTCAGAGGCTCCCTAGATTTCACGGCGCGCGCGCAGGTCCACCAGAACCGCGTCGATGCCCTTTTTGTCGATGATACGCAATCCGGCCGATGAAACGCGCAGGCGCAACCAGCGGTTTTCGCTTTCAACAAAAAAGCGGCGGTATTGCAGGTTTGGCAAGAAGCGCCGCTTGGTCTTGTTGTTGGCATGGGAAACGTTGTTCCCCACCATCGGGCCCTTGCCCGTTACTTGGCAGACTTTTGCCATGAGTCGACTCCTGTGATTTTTTCAATAAGCGGCTACGGGGGAACTACCAGGAGATTGCGCCCGTGCCGGCTCTGACTTGCGCGCAGTCAGTCTGCAAAATCGCCGCCTGCCTTGCGCGCAACCCACCATTCTATTCGAAAGTCCGGAGTCATGCAATTTCTGCACTAGGTGGGGTGCGATTCAAACTGATGTGGAGGCGGGAAATCCGACCAAGGCCCTCACACTGTAAGAACGTCGCCAACCCGGTTGTGGGCGCTGCCTGGCACATCAGTTTGAATCGCACCCACTAGGTGGCCGATAGCGCCGGCGGCTATAGCCAGCCTCGTTCGGCGAACGAGGTAGTCTGACGCGCTGCAACAATGATGTGATCGAGGACCTGCACATCGACCAGCGCCAAGGCTTGTTTCAGGCTCTCGGTCAGGAAGCGGTCGGC
>JAYVWK010000344.1:0-3258 GCA_043786185.1 Burkholderiales bacterium | reverse complement strand
CGGCGGCTGCGCATCCAGGCCTGCCACCCCGGCACTGAGCGCCACCTTCATCGCCCGCGCGGTGGTATTGCGCAGGGTGACGCCGGCGCGAAACTGGTCGCCTTCACGCACCAGCGGTGGCAGCCCTGAAAGAATCTGCAAATCCTTGGTGGCCCGCACCGTGACGCTTCCGGTGCCGAAGAGGCCAGGCTCGCCATCGGCCACGGCTACGATCCTGAAACTGGTGAGCGCGTCATTCAGGGGTACGTCGAGACTGGCCTCGCCATTGGCATCGAGTTTCAGGTCAGGCTTCCACACAAGGAGTGTGTCGAACAATTCGCGCGTCGGCGCGCGCCCGCCGCCGCCGCCGGGCGGCAGCGCCTTCTTGCCATAGTGGCGCCGACCCACCACCTGCATTTGCGCGGTGGCGGTCTCGACAAAATAACTGCGTCGCTTGACCATCGCCTCCAAAATGTTCCAACTGCCGTTAGGCATCAGCTCCAGCAGCGCCTGATCCACCGCGGCCACGGCCACTTCGGTGCCGGCCGGCGCCGGCTTGCCGTCCGGCCCCTTCACGGCTACCTTGACCCGCGCGGTTTCGCGCGTCTGGTACACCGGCTTGTCGGCACTGACCGCCACCTTGAACTCGTAGGCGGCGCCCCCGACCTGCACTTCGGCAATGCCGAATTTGAAGGCAGGCCTGGCCAGGTCGACCAACGCGCTGGCCTGGCCCTTGTTGTAAAGATCAACCCATTCGCGCCGTTCGTTCCACCATTCGATGGGTGCACGCCAGCCCCATTGCAGCAATGAGGTCCAGGGCACATCGCGCACCCGGCCACGCACCGCGAGCACCGAGACGAAGGCGTTGGGCGCGTAGCCCGCCTTGATCGGCAACGAGATCACCGGGTCGCGGCCAGAGACCGGCAGTACCAGGGTCTCGATCACGCCTTCGCGCTCGATCGCCACCCAGGCGGTAGCGCTGCGGAACGGCATGCGAATCTGGAATTTCGCCGTCTCGCCCGGGTTGTAGCGCTTTTTCTCCGCCAATACATCCATGCGATCGGCGTTGTCGCCACCGAACCAGGATTCGCCACCGGCGACCCAGATCGAACTCGACGCCACGGCAACATTGCCGGCTGCGTCTTCGGCTTCGGCCAGCAGCAGCACATTGCCGGGTTCGTTCAAGTTGGCCTCACACAACAGCAGGCCGCGCGCATCGCTCTTGCCCTTGCAGACGACGCCCAAGTCTTTCTCCTCAACCTTGTTGTCGTAGGTATAAAAGCCGCCGACAGTGCGCTTGCGGGTCGACAGCGTGGTCTTCAAAAGGCCCTTGACCCGCACCGGCGCATCCGCCTTGGGGCGCCCGTCTAAGCCCAGCACCAGCACCTGCAGGCGCGCCACTTTTTTCACCTGCACCCAGCTTTCACTCTTGATGCCGGCCAGCACCGCCGCCGGCCACAGGGTAACGACCCCGCGCAGTGTTTGCTCTTCGCCATTCGGATCGCGGTAGCTCATCTCGGTCAACAACTCGCGCGGCCGGTCGATTTTCGGCAAGCCCTTGACCACGTAGCGCGCAGTGCCGTCCACCCCCAGCTTGAGCTGATTCTTGTCGGCCACAAGCTTGTCGCCGCCGCCTAAGGATGCCTGTGCTTCGCCTTCAATCTCCTGGCTGCCGTCGCCGCGCTGATCGGCCATGCCAAAGGAAAATTCCTTATAGTCCGGAAAGTTCACCAGCTTGTCGCGCAGCAGCGCACTGAGCTTCACCGCGTGCCCTGGCGCCGGGCCGCCGGCCAAGTAAGACAAGGCCAGGTTGAACGGCACCTCGGTCGGCCGTACCTGTGCCTCTTTGGGCGGCGTCACCGCACCCTGCATCAGCGGCAGGCGAAACTCGGCGACGCGGAAGCTGCCGGTCTGCTGCATACGACGCTGATCGGCGCGCCGGCCGTTGGTGGCGTAACTCAGGCTCACGCTGTATTCGCCCAGCTTGGCGTCCGGCGGAATCTTCCAGCTATTGGCCGCACTGCCACGCGCGCCGAAGCTAAGCGGCAGGTCATAGTCGGTGCCGCTGCCTAGGTGGGTGATGCGCAGGCCCGATGGTGCCGCGGCCCCGTCCACCGCGGCGAAACCGTCTTGCGTTTCGCGCCGCACGTAATGCTTCATCGAGATGGTCTCGCCGGCGCGCAATAGCGGGCGGTCAAACACCGTATGCGCGGCCAGGCCCGGATCACCACTCCAGCCCTGGTTGACATTGAAACGCCAGGGTTCGATGCCGTTTTGCCAGTCCGACAGCGTGAACGACATGTCATCCCCCTTGCGCGCGGAGACGAAATACGCCGCCAGGTCGTCGCAGCGCCCTTCGCGCGACAGGCTCTGGCGAATCAGCGCCACGCCGCTTGAGTCGGTCTTGCCGAGCCATAGCTCATTGCCCGCGCAATCCGATACACGGATCGCGGCGTCCGCCACCGGCTTGCCCGCATCCAGGCTGGTGACCCACACCGCGCTCACATCGCGCCCCATTTTCAGGTGCACCGCGAGGTTGGTGACCAGCGCCCCGGCGCGCACGTACATGGGCATAGGCTTGGCCAGCAACGCCGCGCCCAGGCGCTCGCTTTCGAGCTCGACCACGTGAAAGCCCGGTTCCGGCAAGGGGATGCCGACGACTTCGAACAGCTTGCCGCCGCCCGGCGCCGGCAGGGTCGCCGATTTCAGATTCGGCGCACCCTTGAGCACGGGGCTCTCGCGCGACTTGAACTCATCCTGGCCGGCAACGCGCAGGCGCTTGAGCCAGCTGATGATCCGCGCGTCGTCGCTAACAAGCACGCGGTTCATGGCCGGGCCTTTGGGTGCGGGCACCGCTGCCGGCGCGCCCGCCTCGGCGGACGCCTCCGCCTTGATGCCGATGCTGACCAGCTTGAGCACAGGCTCGACGTTGCGCAGCGTCACCGGCAGTATCGGCTGTGAGCGTTCGATGATGCCGAAGCCGGCCGCGAACTTGGCCAGCGGCGAGCCTTCGCCGGTGCGGGTCTTCAAGGGAAACGACGCGGCATTGACCGGCACGCGGCCGCTGTCGTCGGCGAACTTCGCCGGCAGGGTCACGACAAGCTCGGCATTCTCGGCGAAGGGCGGATTGAAAGTGACGCGACTGACCGCCGCATCCTGATCATTCTGCGTCCAGACCGGGCGGCGCAGGCCGGCGGCGGTCTTGATGCGAATGCCGTCGGCCAGAGCGCGCGCCACCGCGGCCGAGAATTCGACACTCAAGGGCTGGTAGGGCGAACA
>JAYVWK010000343.1:0-3668 GCA_043786185.1 Burkholderiales bacterium | reverse complement strand
GCGACATCACCGACGTGGCGCAGGCTGTGGATCGCGTGGACGGAATCGACATGTCGCAGGATCGCTTTGATGCCGCTTGCCTGCGCTTCGAATCCGCTGAAACGCAACAAGGGGTTGAGCCACATCAAGTGCCGGCAGGATCGGTGCAGCCGGTCGACTTCGTATTCAAGTGCGCTCGCGTCTTCGCCGTCAAGGCCATCACTGAGCAGGATAACGATCGAACGACGGCTGAGCAATCGACGCGACCACTGCTTGTTGAATTCAGCGAGCGCCGCGCCGATCCGCGTGCCGCCATCGAAATCGCGCGTCTCGCGGGTGATGCGGTCGACAGTGGCATCGATGTTGGCGCCACCCAGGTAGCGCGAGACATTGGTCAGCCGCGTGCCAAACAGGAACGCATGCGTGTGCTTGCGGCGTTGCGCCAGGGCGCATACGAAATGCAGCAGCACGCGCGAATAAATCTGCATCGAGCCCGAGATATCGCACAACAGCACCAGTGTAGGCTCCTCCTCACGGCGCCGATTGCGGGCGAACTCAAGCAAGGTCCCGCCGTTACGCGGGATCGAACGCAGACTGCGCCGCCAATCGATCGCATCGCCATTTACATTGCGCTCGCGCCGACGCGCCAGATATGGCGCGGGATCGAATAACAGCTGGCCCAGGCGCTGTTTGACCGCGGCCAATTCATCTGCATTCATCTGGTCGAAGTGCTTGTCGTTCAAGCGCTCGTTCGCCGCCGCGCTTTCGCGCTGATCGGTGGCGCCCTCTTCATCGCCCGCGGCGGCTTCCGCCGCACTGGCGTCAAGCAGCAGATTCAGCGGTGCCGGTGCGTCGTCGTCACCCGCGGCCGTATCGTCGCGCCGCCACACGCTGAGTTCCGCCACCGGGTTGGTGCGCAAATGTGCCAGCCAGAATAAATCGAACGCCTGGTCGAACACCGGCTTGTGTTCCGGCCGCGTGACCAGCGAGCCGGCCAGCGCCCAGTAGAAATCGCCTCGATCACGCAAGCCCACCAGACCGAGCGCCCGCACACTCTGCGCCAGCTGTTCGGAACCGATGGTGAGTCCGGCACCGCGCAGCAGCCTGGCAAATCCGGCGAGGTTGTCGATCAATCGGCTTTGCAAAGGCGCGCCACCTACGGCGAGGTCGCGATGGCGTGCGTGCGCGCCGCCGCAAGCAGAGCGCCGGTGTGCTCACCGCCCACCCGCGCCAGGTCATCCTGGTACTTGAGCAGGATGCCAAGCGATACCGCGATCGAATCCACGTCGAGCGCCTGAATATGCAGACGCAGAAGGGCTTGCGCCCAATCGATCGTTTCGGATACGCCGGGCGCCTTGAACAGGTCAAGCCCGCGCACCGACTGCGCGAAGGCGACCACTTCGCGCGCAAGTTGCTCCGGGGCCTGCGGCACCTTGCGCCGCAAGATGTCCAGTTCACGTTGCGCATCCGGATGGTTTACCCAATAGTAGAAACAGCGCCGCTTGATCGCATCGTGGATCTCGCGCGTCCGATTCGAGGTGATGACGACAATGGGCGGCTCCGGCGCGGCGACCGTACCAAGTTCAGGAATGCTGATCTGGAACTCCGACAGCACTTCCAGAAGATAGGCCTCGAAGGGCTCATCGGCGCGATCGAGTTCGTCGATCAGCAATATCGGCATGCGGCCATTGCAGGGCACCAGGGCGCGCAGCAAGGGGCGTTCCAGCAAGTATTCACGCGCGAAGATCTGGCGGGTCAGTGCCACTTCATCCGTGCCGCGCCCGCCTGCTTCGGCCAGGCGGATCGCCAGCATCTGGCGCTGGTAATTCCATTCGTAGACGGCAGCGGCCTGGTCCATGCCGTCAAAGCACTGCAGGCGAATCAGCTCGCGCCCAAGGGTTCGCGCCAGTACGTTGGCGATCTCGGTCTTGCCAACGCCTGCGTGACCTTCCAGAAACAATGGGCGCTGCAGTTGCAGCGCGAAATAGACGGTCGCCGCCAAGCCGCGCTCGGCAAGGTAATCCCCCTCTGCAAGCAAAGCGATGGTGCTGTCAATTGAGGTAGGTAGCATGCGGATTGCCTAATCCCGAAGTGACGATCAACAGGAATGTAAACCAAGGGGAAAGTACTTGTTGTCAGGGAAAAAGTTTGATGCTAAATTGAAATTCACTCGACGCAGAAGCGAGTGCGAATAATAGTGACAAATGCAGCATGGAGTCAAAAATCGCCAGTACCGGTCGCACGCGTGGTCTATACGGCATTTTGCCTCAAGACCCCCCCGATGGCCGGCAGCCCACCAAAGAGCGCGGCCAAGACCAAGGCTTGCGCTCCACTCCGGAGACAAACCGATGAAACCAGCCGCATTCGAATACGTTCGTCCGGCCAGTCTGAACGAGGCCCTGCAGGCGCTCGCGCGTCATGGCAGCGCCGGCAAGATCCTGGCCGGAGGACAGAGCCTGGTGCCGATGATGAATTTGCGCTTTGCCCGGCCCGAGGTGGTCATCGATATCAATCGCGTGCCCGGGCTGGATCACGTCCGGGCCGAGGGCGGCATGCTGGCGATCGGGGCGCTCGCGCGCCATAGCGCTTTGCATGATTCCCCGGTGGTGGCGCTGCACTGCCCGTTGATGAGTGAGGCGTATCGCCATGTCGCGCACAAGCCGATACGCAACCGCGGCACCCTTGGCGGCAACCTGAGCCACGCCGACCCGGCCTCCGAAATGCCGGCTGTGTTGCTGGCAGTCAACGCCAAGCTGGGTATGCAAAGCACCCGCGGCGCCCGTGAGCTGGCCGCGGATGATTTTTTCCAAAGCCAGTTGCAGACCGCCCTGGCCGCCGACGAATTGCTTACCGAAATCCGCATTCCGGCGGCAGCAGCCGGGCAAGGCTGGGCATTTGAGGAAGAGTCGACCCGCAAGGGCGATTTCGCGATGGCTGCCGTGGCCGTCACCCTCGGCATCAGTGCCGGCATCTGCCGCCAGGCCGCGATCGCGGTGGCAGGCATGGGCACGCGTGCGGTGCGCCTGGGTGCGGTCGAAGCAGGTCTTGCCGGCAAGCCCGTCGACGACGCCGCTGTTACCCGGGCGGCCTTGCAGGCCTGGCAAACCGTGACACCCGACGGGTCGTTTCACGCTGATGCCGAATTCAAGCGCGACCTTATCCAGGCACTCACTGCCCGCGCCCTGAAACGCGCGCTCGCTCGTTGCAAATAACAAGGAGCAATACATCATGTCGACGGTAACGATCAAACTGACAGTCAACGGAACCCAGCACACCCGCGCGATCGAGCCGCGCATGCTGCTCAGTGATTTCCTGCGTGAAGAGCTGGAGCTCAAGGGCACGCACGTAGGTTGCGAGCATGGCGTGTGCGGTACTTGCACGGTGCTGATGGATGGCCAGTCGGCGCGTGCCTGCCTGACGTTCGCGGTGCAGGCCGACGGCTGCGAAATCCGCACTGTCGAAAGCCTGGCCAGGAATGGCGTCTTGCATCCCTTGCAGGAGGGATTTTGGGAGAAGCATGGCCTGCAGTGCGGGTTCTGCACGCCCGGTATGTTGATGATGGCCACGGAACTGGTGGAAAACAACCCTGATCCGACTGTCGAGCAAATCCGCGAGGCGGTGTCCTGCAACCTGTGCCGCTGCACCGGCTACTACAACATCATCGAGTCGATTGAAGCCGGTGTCGCCAA
>JAYVWK010000342.1:0-2597 GCA_043786185.1 Burkholderiales bacterium | reverse complement strand
CCGATCGGACCTAAGCCCCACTCGGTGACGTTCGCCAGCAATGCCTTGGGGATCTGGTAGTAGGCCAGGAGCCAGCCGAATACCGACGCGGTGCCGATGCAGAACAGCGCCACAGAGGCCAGCCTGCCGGTGTCGACGATCGCGTTATAGAGCTGGCGCATGCTGAGCGCCCGGTAGTAGAAGATCGACAGCAGCGCCGCATACAGCACCGCGGCTGCCGCCGATTCGGTGGCGGTGAACCAGCCCAGCAGAATGCCGCCGACGATGATCAAGGGCGTGGTCAGCGCCGGAATCGAGGTCAGCGCCGAGCGCAGCACCTCGCCCGCGCCGGCGCGCGGGTAGACCGGGTAGTTACGGCGCTTGGCGTAGGCGTGCACGGTGGCCATTTGCGCCAGCCCGATCAACAGGCCCGGAATCACGCCCGCCAGGTACATGGCACCGATCGAGGTCGAAATGACGCCGCCCCACACCACCATCAGGATCGAAGGCGGAATGATCACCGCCAACACCGCCGATACTGCGGTGATGGCAATCGAAAAAGACAGGTCGTAGCCCTCCTTGACCTGCGCCTGGATGAACAACTTGCCCTGGCTTGCGGCGTCGGCCGTGGAAGAACCCGAGATGCCGGCGAAAAACACCGACAGCACCACGTTGATCTGCGCCAGTCCACCGGGAAAATGGCCCACCAGCGCACGCGACAAGCGCATCAGACGTTCGGTGATGCCGCCCACGTTCATCAGATTGGCGGTGAGCAGGAAAAACGGCACCGCCAACAGGATGAACGAGTTGTAGGCCTTGAACATCTCGTTGAACAGCACCATCGGTGACAGGCGCGGCTCGATAATCAGAATCGGCAGGGCCGCCAGACCTAGCGCGAAGGCGACCGGTACGCGCACCGCAAGCAGGGCGAAGAAGCAGCCGAACAGCACCAGCGCGGCCATCGCCGGGGACAGGGCGGCGCCGGTCACAGCGCCTCCTCGGGGGCGTTGCCATCCAGATTCTCGCCGCGCCGGTATAGATCGACGTCCCGCATGAATGCCTCGATCAAGAACAGGAGCCAGCTGATGCCGGTCAGCGGCCAGGCGATGAAGATCAGCCACATCGGCAGGTCGGCCAGTTCGGAAGTCTGGTTCCAGCCGAATTGGGTGAACTCGATGCCCCAGTAAATCATGACGCCGGTGAAGCACAGCACAAACAGATTGGCCACCATGCGCAACACGGCGTTGGCGCGCGGCGACAGGTCGGACCAGATATCGACATCGAAATGCAGCCGCTCGCGCACCCCGATGATGGCGCCGATCATCACCATCCAGATGAAGAAAAAGCGGCTCATCTCCTCAGTCCAGATGTAGGCCGGGATCAGCGCGGTGTAGCGCGAGAAAATCTGGATCGAGACCGGTACGATCAGGATGGCAACCGCGAACGCGAGCACCCACGTCAGCAGTCTGTGGTAGCCGTCAAGGAATTTGGTCATTGGGCGCGGCACGCGAATGCCGGTGGCGAGAATGGGTGAAGCGCGGGGCCCGGAACGGGTGGTTTCCCGTTCCGGGGTAGTGCATTACTTGATGGCGTTGATCTTGGCGTAGATCTGCTCGGCGCCGATTTCCTTGGCGTAGGCCGCCATCACCGGATCGACCAGCTTTTGCATTGCCGCACGGTCCGCGAACGGTACCTGCTTCAGCTTGCCGGCCTTTTCCATCGCGTCGAGTTTCTTCTGGTCTTCCGAAGACTCGATCTCGCGGCCATAGGCGCCCGCTTCCTTGCCCGCCTTCAGGATGGCGGACTGCAGGTCCTTGGGCAGTTTGGCGAAGGTTTTCGACGAAAAGCAGATCGGGCGAATGGTGATGGCGTGGCGCGTCAGGTTGATGTTCGGCGCGACCTCGTTGAACTTCATCGCCTCGACCCCGGCCGCCTCGTTTTCGCCGGCCTCGATCACCTTGTTCTGAATCGCGTTGTAGATCTCGTTGTAGGCAATCACGGTAGGCGACATGCCGATCGCACTGAAGGTCTTGCTCCAGATCGGCGCGCCCTGCACGCGCACCTTCAGACCTTTCAGCTCGGCCAGGTTCTGCACCGGCTTGTTGGCGAAAATATTGCGCACTCCGCCGCCGGCGTAGCCGATCAGCATGACCTCGCCTTTTTTCGCCACCTCATCGGCCACCGGCTTCAACAAGTCGCGGTCGAGCACCTTGTTCCAGTGCGCCAGGTCGCGGAACAGGAAGGGCGCGTCGATGAAAGGCGCAGCCTTGGAAAAAGTCGACATGTGGGCGGGCGAAACAATTGCGTAATCCACCGCCTTGCCCTGGTTCATGTAGGCGAAATAATCCTTCTCCAACCCGAGTTCGCTATTGCGATGAAGCACGAAGGTGATCGGCTTGGCGTAATACTTCTTGACCAGCTCCTCGAATTTCAGGAGCGCCTTGTTGAAGGCGTGGTCGTCATTGAATTGCACCGCGCCATGCAGGGTGATGGCCGTCTGGGCGCTTAGCGGCAAGGCTGCGGTCAAGAGCGCGGCGGCACCCAGCGCGCAGGTCATGCGTCGATTGAATTTCATCTTGTCTCCTTGATTTTGGGGTTTGCAAGAGGCTTGCGTGGCA
>JAYVWK010000341.1:0-10934 GCA_043786185.1 Burkholderiales bacterium | reverse complement strand
GTGTTCTACCCACAGGCACTGGAAATGCTGGCGGCGATTTCCAGTGCCCGGTCCCTGTTGCGCGGCCAGCGCGCTGCCACGGCGGGGGAGATCGACTTTGCCGCTCCACATACCCTGTCGTTGACCTGGTTTCCGCAATGGCTGACAGCCATCGAAAAAGGCTTCGGCCCGATCCGCAGCCGACTGCTGGCCGCCAACGTGCACGATGCGGTGATGCGCTTGGTCGAGGGTGGCTGCGACCTTCTGTTGTGCTATCACCATCCGCGCCAGCCAGTGCAGCTTGACCTCCAGCGTTACGACATGCTCCTGCTCGGGCAAGAGCGCATCACGGCCTACGCGGCATGTGATCGTCAGGGCCGGCCGCGCTACAGCTTGCCCGGGTCGCAGGCTGCACCCCTGCCGTTTCTTTCCTACGGCCAGAACGCTTATCTCGGCCGCATGGTGGAACTGATACTGGCCGCCGCCAAACCGCCGCTCTATCTGGAAAAGCGCTACGAAACCGACATGGCCGAAGGCCTCAAGATGATGGCCATGAGCGGTCACGGCGTCGCCTTTCTGCCCGAGAGCGCGGCGGCCGCCGAAGTGCGTGGGCGCAAGCTGGCGTGCGCCGGCGCGCACTGGGCGGTGGAAATGGAAATCCGCCTGTATCGCGAAAAGCCCGGGCCGGGCCGCCCGGGCAAGGGCACCGCCCTGGCCTTGTGGAAGTATTTGATCGAAGCTGCCAGGGTCATGCCGAAAAAACATAAAGTGATGAAAACATAGCATTGGCCTTTGTGTGTGGCGAAGCCTAAAGTCCCGATCCATTGAACAAGGGGAGCCGCAGATGAACGCAAGCACACGTACCGAACACGATTTGCTGGGCGAGCGCGAAGTCCCGGCTGGCGCGTATTGGGGCATTCACACCCTGCGCGCACTGGAGAACTTTCCGATTTCCGGCGTGCCGATCGGCGCCAGCTGCGATCTGCTGCGCGCGCTGGCACTGGTCAAGCATGCGGCGACCCTGGCCAACCGCGATCTCGGCCTGTTGCCGGAGGTCAAGGCCGCGGCCATCGTCGCTGCCTGCGAAGAGGTGGCCGGCGGCGCCCTGCGCGGCGAGTTCGTGGTCGACATGATCCAGGGTGGCGCCGGTACCTCGACCAACATGAATGCCAATGAAGTCATCGCCAATCGCGCGCTCGAGTTGCTGGGGCGGCCGCGCGGCGACTACGCGGCTCTGCATCCGATCGAGGACGTCAATTGCTCGCAATCGACCAACGACGTCTATCCGACCGCGCTACGTCTGATGTCGGTATTCGCCATCAGGAAGCTGATCGCCGCCATGGCGCACCTGCGCGCGGCCTTCGAGGCCAAGGCCTTCGAATTCCGCGACGTGCTCAAGATCGGCCGCACCCAGTTGCAGGATGCCGTGCCGATGACGCTCGGCCAGGAATTCTCCACCTACGCGGTGATGCTGGGCGAGGACGAGCTGCGCTTGGCCGAGGCTCTGGTGCTGATGCGCGAGATCAGCCTGGGCGCCACCGCGATCGGCACCGGCATCAACACCGATCCGGCCTACGCGGCCACCGCTTGCCGCCATCTCTCGCGACTTTCGGGCGAGGCGCTGACGATGGCGCCGAATTTAGTCGAGGCGACGCAGGATACCGGCGCGTTCGTGCAGTTGTCGGGCGTGTTGAAGCGGGTGGCGGTCAAGTTGTCGAAGAGTTGCAACGATTTGCGCCTGTTGTCCAGCGGTCCGCAGGCGGGCTTGAACGAGATCCGCCTGCCGGCACGCGCCGCCGGCTCATCGATCATGCCGGGCAAGGTCAACCCGATCATTCCCGAGGTGGTGAACCAGATCGCGTTCGAGGTGATCGGCAACGACATGACCATCACCATGGCGGCCGAGGGCGGCCAGCTGCAGCTGAACGCATTCGAGCCGATCATCGCCTTTTCGCTTTACAAGAGCATCAGCCACCTGACCGCCGGCTGCCGCACACTGGCTGACAACTGTGTGGCCGGCATCAGCGCCAATCGCGCACTGCTGGAGGCGCGGGTGCGCGCCTCGGTGGGCCTGGCCACCGCCCTCAACCCCTACATCGGCTACGAAAACACCACCCTGATCGCCCGTTTGGCGCTGGAAACCGGGCGCAGCGTCGAGGAGCTGGTTGTGGAACGCGGCTTGCTTGATGTCAACAAGCTGCGCGCCATTTTGCAACCTGATGTGTTGACCCGGCCGCAGCCACGGGTGGGCGATGATGGTGCGCAGAGGTGACCAAACCGGTGCGCAGGGACGAAAATGGTTCAGGGTTTGCCCATGTTCGCGCGTGCCGATGGGGTCTGTTAGACTTTTAGATCATTCTGATGCAGGCACGGCCCGTCTTGCTGCAATATAAGCATGCGGGTCTCGCGCTTGATAACCGGCATCGCAAGCTTGATGCCGCCGTACTTTCCTGGATTCGCAGACCTTAATTTTGGAGACTCTCAGATCATGAAAATGCTTCCCGCCCTGCTGGGCATTGTAGTAACGCTGGGTTTTGCCCCGACAATCCAGGCACAGGATCTGACCGGCACCCTGAAGAAGATCAAGGAAACCGGCCAGATGACGGTGGCGCATCGCGAATCCTCGATCCCGTTTTCCTATCTGGACGACAAGCAGCAACCGATCGGGTACTCGATGGATGTTTGCGCCAAGGTGGTCGATGCGGTCAAGGCCGAACTGAAGATGCCCAACCTCAAGGTGGTCTACCAGCCTGTGACCTCCAGCAACCGTATTCCGCTGCTGCAAAACGGCACCATCGATCTGGAATGCGGTTCGACCACCAATTCGGTGGAGCGCCAGAAACTGGTGGCGTTCGGCCCGACCTACTTCCGCATCCAGGTCACCGCGGCGGTGAAGAAGTCGTCCAACATCAACAGCCTTGCTGAACTGAACGGCAAGAACATCTCGACGACCTCCGGCACCACCGCCGTTCCATTGCTCAAGAACTTCGAAAAAACCAGGAACATCGACGTCAAGGAAATCTACGGCAAGGACCACGCCGAATCGTTCCTGCTGCTCGCCGAAGACCGGGTTACCGCCTTCGTGATGGACGACATCCTGCTCGCAGGGCAGATCGCCAATGCGCGCAATCCAGCCGACTTCAAGATCCTCAACGAGTCGCTGCGTGCCGAGCCCTACGGTCCGATGCTGCGCAAGGACGATCCGCAGTTCAAGGCTCTGGTCGACAAGACCCTGACCGCGCTGTACAAGTCGCCGGAGATGGAGCGCATCTACAACAAGTGGTACATGAGCCCGATCCCGCCCAAGGGTGTCAACCTCAATTTCCCGATGACCCCGGAACTCAAGGCAGACTTCGCTGCACCGAACGACAAGGGCGTTTAATCGATGCGCGGCCGGATGCGTTGAATCCGGCGCGGCAAGATGCAACGGCAGGCCCGCGAGCCTGCCGTTTTGCGTTGTATTCATGGCACGCTAGCTGTATAAGAAAAAAAGAATCATTGGAGGGGATGTATGAACCCGGCAATTCTGTTTGAACAGGTGCCTGACGGCGACGGTACCTGGATCATGAGCCTCGCTTCGGGCCTCAAATACACGCTCACCATCGCGGCGCTGGCCTGGATCATCGCCTTTCTGCTGGGCTCGATCTTGGGTGTGATGCGTACCACCGAGAACAAATGGGCGGTGCGGCTGGGCAACTCCTATGTGGAACTGTTCCGCAATATTCCGCTGATCGTCCAGTTCTTTGTCTGGTATTTCGTTCTGCCCGGCCTGATACCGGCGGTCAAGACCTGGGTGGTTTCGCTTGATCCGACCACCCACCAGTTCGTAACCGCGATTGTGTGCCTGGGCCTCTTCACAGCGGCACGCATCTCCGAGCAGGTGCGTTCGGGCATCCAGGCCCTGCCGCGCGGCCAGCGCATGGCTGGGTACGCAATGGGGCTGACCCAGGCGCAGACCTACCGCTACATTCTGCTGCCGGTGGCCTACCGCATCGTGATTCCGCCGATGACCTCCGAGCTCATGAACCTGATCAAGAACACGGCGGTGGCGTTTTCGATCGGCTTAGTGGAATTGTTCTTCCGCACCCGCGAGATGGGCGAGCTCACCTTCCGCTACTTCGAGGCCTTCGCCGCGGCCACTCTCATCTACGTGGTGATTGCCATGATCGCCAACCGGGCGATGGCGTTCATCGAAAAGCGCACCGCGATACCCGGATTCATCTCCGGCAGTGCCGGCGGCGGGCACTAGGAGCGCGACATGACCGAACTCGATTTTTCCGTCATCCAGAGTTCGCTGCCCTATCTGTTGAAAGGGCTTGAGTACACGCTGCAACTGACGGTGGTGGCGGCGATTGGCGGCATCATCTGGGGTACGCTTTTGGCGATGGCGCGCCTGTCGTCCAACAAGTTTCTGTCGATGGCCGCCGCCGCTTATGTGAACCTGATGCGTTCGATCCCATTGTTGCTGGTGATCTTCTGGTTCTATTTCCTCTCGCCGGTGGTGCTGCAATGGGTCAGCGGCATGGACCGGCCGCCGCAGATCGGTGCCGACCGTTCGGCCTACATCACCTTCATCCTGTTTGAAGGCGCCTATTTCTGCGAGATCATGCGGGCCGGCATCCAGAGCATCTCGCGCGGCCAGGTCGCCGCGGCCTACGCGGTCGGCCTCAACTACTGGCAATCGATGCAGTTGATCATTCTGCCGCAGGCCTTTCGCAACATGTTGCCAGTGCTTTTGACGCAGACCATCATCCTGTTCCAGGACGTCTCGCTGGTGTCCTTGTTGAACGTGACCGATTTCGTCGGCGCCTCGTCGAAGATCGCGCAGCGCGACGGTCGCTTGGTGGAGATGTACCTGTTCGTGGCGGTGGCCTATTTCATCATGTGTTTCGGCCTGTCGCTTTTAGTCAAGCAACTGCAAAAGAAAATCGCCGTCATCCGTTGAAGATTGGCGGACGCGTCGCACAAGAAGGGGATACGCATGATCGAATTCAAGAATGTCAGCAAGTGGTATGGCAGCTTCCAGGTGCTGATCGACTGCACCACCAAGGTCAACAAGGGCGACGTGGTGGTGGTGTGCGGGCCTTCGGGTTCCGGCAAGTCGACCCTGATCAAGACCGTCAACGGTCTGGAGCCGTTTCAGACGGGCTCGATCGATGTCGATGGCATTTCGGTCGGTGACCCGAAGACCGACCTGCCCAAGCTGCGTTCGCGCTGCGGCATGGTGTTCCAGAATTTCGAACTGTTTCCGCACATGACCGTCACCGAGAACCTGACCTTGGCGCAGGTCAAGGTCTTGAACCGGTCCAAGGACGATGCGCTGGCGCGCGGCCTCAAGTACCTGGAGCGCGTCGGCCTGTCGGCACACAAGGACAAGTATCCCGGCCAGTTGTCAGGCGGCCAGCAGCAGCGCGTGGCGATCGCGCGCGCCCTGTCGATGGATCCGATCGTCATGCTGTTCGACGAGCCCACCTCCGCGCTCGACCCCGAGATGGTGGGCGAGGTGCTCGATGTCATGGTGCAACTGGCACAGGAAGGCATGACCATGATGTGCGTGACCCACGAGATGGGCTTCGCGCGCAAGGTAGCGCACCGGGTGGTCTTCATGGACCAGGGCAGGATCATCGAGGATTGCCAGAAGGACGAGTTCTTCGGCAACCGTGACGCACGGTCCGAGCGCGCCAAGAACTTCTTAGACAAGATCCTGGAGTATTGAGCGACGTGGCCACCGGCCTCGCGCCCGCCGGCAACGCCCTGCGCCTGATGCTCGAAGGCGGGCCGCCGCCGCCCTGTTCGCAGACGCTCGGGTTTGTGAGCGCGCGCGTAGAGGCCGATACCGTGGTGCTCGAATACGAACCCGGCGCGAACCTCCTGAACCCGATCGGCACACTGCAGGGCGGGATCGTCGCCGCCATTCTGGATGACGTGTTCAGTGTGGCGATCCTGGCGCGCCTGGGGCCGGACGATTCGGCGCCAACGGTGGAAATGAAGGTCAGCTATTTGCAACCGGTGTTGGCAGGCCGGGTGCGCGGCATCGGGCGGGTATTGAAGCAGGGGCGCAGCATGGCGTTCGTCGAAGCGGAGCTGCATTCGCTGGATGGCGTGCTGCTGGCCAAGGCATCGGCCTCGGTGGTGATTCGCAAGGGGCGGGGCTAAACGACTTTCGGGAGCGTTCGCTAGTCGGCGCCGATCAACACCTTGACGTGCGCGGCTACCGAGCGCGCCAATGCCGGCAGGTGGTAGCCGCCCTCCAGCATCGAGACCACGCGGCCGCCGGCGTGGCGTTCGGCGACACCAAGGATTTCGCGCGTGACCCAGGCGTAATCGGCCTCGACCCAGCCCAGGTTGGCCATGTCATCCTCGCGATGGGCATCGAAACCGGCCGAGATGAAGATCATTTCCGGCTGGAACGTGTGGAGCGCCGGCAGCCAGCGCTCGGTCACCGCGGCTCGCATCGCGTCGCCGCTTGAGCGCGGCGGCAGCGGCACATTGATCATGTTGGGTCCGAGCGCGATTTCGCCGCTGTAAGGATAAAGCGGATGTTGAAAGGTCGAGACCATCAGCACGCGGTCGTCGCCGGCGAAAATGTTCTCGCTGCCGTTGCCGTGATGTACGTCGAAATCGATGAGAGCTACACGGTCGATGCCGAGTTCTGCCAACGCATGGGCGGCACCCACGGCCACGTTATTGAAAAAGCAGAAGCCCATGGCCTGGTGTCGCTCGGCATGGTGTCCCGGCGGGCGCACGCAGCAAAACGCGCTCTTCGCCAGGCCGCGCGCCACCAGTTCGGCGCCCTGCACCGCCGCGCCGGCGGCATGCCAGGCAGCCTTGAGCGTATGGGGATTCATCGCCGTATCGGGGTCGACATGCACATAGCCGCTGGCCGGGGAAGCGGCTTCGAGTTCGGCGACATAGAGCGAGTCGTGCACCCGCAGCACCTGCTCACGCGTGGCCATCGGTGCATCGTAGGGCGGCATCAGGTCCATGAGGCCGCGCATCAGCAGGTGGTCGTGGATCGCGGAGAGGCGCTCCGGGCACTCCGGATGGCCCGGGCCCATGTCATGCAGCAGGAAGCTTCGGTGCGAGATGTAGGCGGTGTGCATGCGGTGTTGGCGGGATGAACCGCTTGTCATCATAGGCGGGTAAAAGAAGCCGGGTTTGCGCTGAATCAATCTGCGCGAATCAGCCCGGCACCACCCGCGCCAGGCGCTCGATGCCTTCGTGGATGCGTTCGACCGGCATGGTGGCGAACGACAGCCGGAAGGTGGCCAAGTCCGGCTGGCCCGGATAAAACGCCACGCCCGGCACGAAATACACGCCTTCCTTGGCTGCTGCTTCCAGCAGTTCGCGCGCGTCGATGCCGGCGCGCATGCGGCACCACATGAACATGCCGCCGCGCGGCCGCGCGAATTCGAGCCGGTCGGAAAGATGCGCGCTCAAGGCCTGATGCATGGCCATGGCGCGCAGGCGATAGGTGGCGCGGATCAGCGGCAGATGCGCCTGGAAGCGCCCCGCGGCCCAGTAGTTCTCGATCGCATGCTGGGTCGGCAGCGCGGAATGAATGTCGGTGGCGAGCTTGGTCCAGACGAAGCGCTGGCGCAGGTTTGCAGGCGGGATCATCCAACCCACGCGCAATCCCGGCGCCACCAGTTTCGACAGGCTCGATACGTGCACCAGCCAGTCCGTGGCGCCCGGCACACTGCCGGACAGTTCCAGCATCGTGGGCGGTGGCGGCGCGTCGAACCAGAGATGGCTGTAGGGCGAATCCTCGAGCACGTGAAAGCGGTGTTCAACCGCCAGTTCGAGCACGCGCAAGCGCCGCTCAAGCGCCAGCACGCTGCCATCCGGGTTGGAAAACGAGGGCACCAGGTAGATCAGTTTCGGGCGATGCGTGCGCAGCAGCTCTTCGAGCGATTCCGGTATCAGGCCGTCGGCATCCTTGGCCACGCTTACGCCCTTGAGGCCGGCCAGATGAAAAGACTGCAGCGCGGTTGGAAACACTGGGCTGTCCATGAAAACCGTGTCGCCGGGCTGGGTCAGCACCCGCACAGTAGTCTCGATGCCTTGCTGGCCACCGTTGGCGATGATCACTTCCTCAGGCGCGATTGCGCGGCCGGGGCCGGAGCAAAAGGCGGCGAGCCGGGCGCGCAATGGCGGGTGCCCTTCGCGTTCGCCATACTGCAGCGCCACGCGAAAGCTTTCATCGAACACCTGGTTGAACGCCGCGGCCAGGCCTTCGGTATCGAATAGTTCAGGGTCGGGATAGCCGCCGGCGAACGAAATGCCGCCGCGCAAGCGTGCCATGCTGGCCACCTGGTAGATCAAGCCGCCGAGTTCAAGTGAGTAGTCCATGGGTGTGAGGTTTGCGGGCACAGCCCGACGTTTCAGGGTTTTAGCACGCGCGGCGTCAAAAGCCCGTTGGCCGCGCCGCGCGAGCGCAGGGCGCTGCACTGTTCCTGGTTCAGTAGGACGTTGCCGGGCGCGGTTTCCGCGCGCATCAGGTTGTCGGGCGCATCGCTGTGCGCACCGCTGTCGCTTAAGCACATGTACCAACTCATGCGCGAGGGTAATCGGCAGGTCACGCGCACCATGGGCGATCCAGATGGTGTCGCTCAGTTCCGGGCGGCTTGCCGCATTGGCGCGGCCAATCGCCTCGGCGTCGAAGGCCGGCCGGTTCAGGTTGTCTTCGACGAAAAACAGCGCGGGCTTGGTGCTGGGCAAGTCACGCAGAAATTCGCGCGAGACGCGGGTGGAGTAAAAGTGGAAACGGCGCGGCGCCGTCAGTTCGTGCAGTTCGGCGGCACTGGCGACGCCGCACTGCGCCAGCAGATTTGCGGAAGTTGTCAGCGCGGCACGGATATCCGATGTGGCCCAGCGGCTTCCCGAGAAGACGTGAACGCTCATCCGCATGTCATGGGTTGCATCGGTCGGGGCGCTCAACGTGATGGTCTGGCTCGCGATCGCACGTACGTCCTGGGCGTCCGCGAGAGGACAGGCCGCCACCAGTGCGGCCAGCCACCATGCCTGCCCGCGGTTACGCGCCAAGCACGAAGCCATCCAGTGCGACGCCGGCGCCGAGAACGGCAACGTGCATCAGGCGCGATTGCGCAACAGCCGCCCGGGGCGCGCAGCGGTCGCCAGACCTGAGAGCCACACCGGTTCGCCATTGACGATCACGCTGTCAATCCCGCGCGCTGGTTGGGTGGGCTGCTCGAAGGTGGCACTGTCGTTGATCTCGGCCGCATCGAAGATGGTGATGTCGGCAAATGCACCGGCTTGCAGTACACCGCGGTCGGTCAGGCCGAACTTGGCGGCGGTCAACCCGGTCATCTTGTAGACCGCGGTCTCCAGCGGAAACAGGCCGATGTCGCGGCTGTAGTGACCGAGCACGCGCGGAAAGGTGCCCCACAGGCGCGGATGCGGCTTGATGTCATGCGGAATGCCGTCGGAACCCACCATGGTGTCCTCGAACTTGAGGATGCGCTGCACGTCGGCCTCGTGCATCGAGAAGTAGATCGCGCCGGCCGGCAGCAACTGGGCCACCGCATCCTCCTGCGACAAGCCCATGCGGCGCGCCACTTCAGGCAGGTCGACGCCGGTGAATTCCGGATGCGGCTTCGACCAGGTGATGATGATGCGGTCGGACAAGGGAATGCGGTCGGCGCGCAGCATGGTGGAAGAGGCGATGTAGGGGTAGCAGTCGACACACACCTCCTGGCCACGGCGCGCTTCGGTCAAGAGTTTCAGGGTTTCTTCCGAGCGCCCGTAGTTGCGCACGCCCACCACCTTGTGGTGCGAGATGATCACCGGCACGCCGACTTCGCGACCGATGCGAAAGGCCTCGTTCATCGCCGCTACGATGTGGTCGTCTTCATTGCGCATATGGGTCACATAGCGGCCGCCATGTTCCTTGAGCGGGCGCGCGGCTACGATTATCTCCTCGGTGCTGGCATGCGCGGCCGGCGGGTAATAGGTGCCGGTGGAAAAGCCGATCGCACCTGCCTGCATGGCTTCGTCGGTCATGGCCGCCATGTGCGCGGCTTCGGAGTCTGTGGCGGCGCGATCCAGGCGGTCCATCGCCGCCACCCGCAAGGTGGTGTGGCCGACCATGCAGGCGGCGTTGGTCGCCGCCGGGTTGGCGTCCAGGTCGGCCATGAAATCGGCGAAAAACGGGAAGCGATAGGCCGAACTGTCGTCGATCAGATTGAGTGGCGCCGGTGGATTTGCCGCCACCAGCGGTGCTAAGCTGATGCCGCAATTGCCGGCGATCACGGTGGTCACGCCCTGGCTCACCTTGGGCGTCATTTCCGGGTGCGAGCGCAGGTAACGGTCGTCATGCGTATGCGAATCGATGAAGCCGGGCGCGGCGACCTTGCCCGTGGCGTCGATCTCGCGCTCGCCGCGGTCGGCGTCGAGACGGCCGATCGCGGCGATGCGCTCGCCATTGATGCCGATGTCGCCCGTGAAGCGCGGTGTGCGGCGACCGTCGATGACAGTGGCGTTGCGGATGATCAGGTCGTAGTGGGTGGGCATGATGGTGTGCCGGCGCGTTGGTTTAAGCGGATGCTCATGATAAACGCTCGCCCGCGGGAAGATGGGATCTTCGCGCACCGATGTGCCGTGCTTGCAAAAGCATCGAGTCGCGCCCACAATACACATCGATATACACATTTGAAGGCGCCTCATCCATGCGCACCAACATAGTGCTTGACGAAGCCTTGGTGAAGGAAGCCTTGAAACTCGGGCGGATCAACACCATGCGCGAACTCGTCGATGTCGCGCTGCACGAGTTCGTCGCCCATCGCAAGCGCCTGAATTTGCGCGACTTGAAAGGCGCCGGCGGCTTGCGTGACGACTACGACTACAAGGCCATGCGCGCCGGCCAAGCGAAGGCCTGATGTACTTAGTCGACACCTCGGTATGGATCGACTACCTGCGCGGGCGCGACACGGCGC
>JAYVWK010000340.1:0-4232 GCA_043786185.1 Burkholderiales bacterium | reverse complement strand
CGTTTGGCTCAAATACAACCCGACCGCCGATTTTGTGATCGAGGAAATCACCGTCTCGATCAAGGAACACGAGTTCGTCGCCATCGTCGGCCCCTCGGGCTGCGGCAAGTCGACCTTCATGAAATTATGCACCGGCTTGAAGCCGCCGACACAAGGCACGGTGATTGTCGATGGCCGCGAAGTGGCCGGGCCGCTGAAGATTACCGGAATGGCGTTTCAGGCGCCCAATCTGCTGCCCTGGCGCACCACGCTCGACAATGTGCTCTTGCCGCTGGAAATCGTCGAGCCCTATAAATCGAATTTCCGCAGCAAGCGCGATGAATACGCCGAGCGCGCCATGAAGCTGATTCGAACCGTCGGATTGGCCGGCTGGGAACACAAGTTTCCCTGGGAGTTGTCAGGCGGCATGCAGCAACGTGCATCGATCTGCCGCGCTTTGGTGCATGCGCCCAAGCTTCTGATGCTCGATGAACCGTTCGCCTCACTCGATGCTTTCACTCGTGAGGAATTGTGGTGTGTCCTGCGCGACCTGCATGCCGTCGACCCATTCACCGTGGTGTTGGTCACCCACGACCTGCGCGAGGCGACCTTTCTGGCCGACACGGTCTATGTGATGAGCAAACGCCCGGGGCGCATACTGGCCAGGCGCGAAATCGAACTGCAGCGCCCGCGCGACATCGACGTGACCTACACCGAGCCATTCTCGAAAATCGTGCTTGAGTTGCGCGAGCATATCGGCGCGATCCGCAAGTCTTAAATCCCGGAGAAACCATGGTCCAGACCTTTGTGGAAAAACACGCGCCCTCGCTGTTGGTGATCGCCTTCCTGCTGTTGTGGGAGCTGATCTGTCGCGCTTTCAAGATCGATCCCTTCGTATTGCCGATGCCAAGTGCGATTTTCGATGCCATGCTCGAATACAAGAAGCCGATTTTCGACCATGCCTTGCAGACCTTCTGGACCACCATGGTGGGCTTCGCGATCGCGGTGGCGGTGGGCATCGTACTCGGCTGCGCGCTCGGCTCTTCCGCCCTGGTGTACCGCGCCTGCTATCCCCTCTTGGTCGGCTTCAATTCGATACCCAAGGCCGCGCTCGTGCCGATTCTAGTGGTGTGGTTCGGCATCGGCAGCACCCCGGCGATCATCACTGCCTTCCTGATTTCATTTTTTCCGATCGTGGTCAATGTCGCTACCGGCCTGGCGACCCTGGAGCCCGAACTGGAGGATGTGTTGCGTGCTCTGGGCGCCTCGCGCATCGAGATTTTGCGCAAGGTCGGCTTGCCGCGCTCGATGCCTTTCTTTTTTGCCTCTCTCAAGGTGGCCATCACCCTGGCGTTCGTGGGCACCGTGGTGTCCGAAATCAGCGCCTCGAATGCCGGCATCGGCTATCTGATGATGTCGGCTGCGTCGAGCTTGAAGACCGCGCTGATGTTCGCCGGCGTGATCGTGATTTCGGTGATGGCGATGGCCATGTATGAAGTGTTCGCGTGGCTGGAGAAGCGTGTCACCGGTTGGGCGCATCGGGGCCAGCAAGCCACGACCTGACCATCAGGGTCGGCCCGATCCGCCAGCGCCGCGGCTTGCAAAACTGAGCGGGTCGGGCAGGCAAAGGCTGCAGCCGCTGCGAACTCAGCTTGCCGGTCGGCGACCCGCGCCCACCACCAGGGTCACGCCGGCCAGTATCAGGACCAGACCAGCCAGCAGATTGGCGGTGAGCGGTTCGCCCAGTGCCAGCACGCCGCCTGCCACACCGAATAGCGGCGTCAAATAGTTGACGCTTACGGTCTTGACCGGCCCGATACTGTCGATCAGGCGAAAGTACAGGATGAAGGCCAAGGCGCTGGAGAACAAGGCAAGCGCTGCCACATTGAGCCATTCGAGAAGTGACGGTGCGGCGCTCGGTGGAAACACCAGCGCCAAGGGAAGCAGCAGCAAGGCCGCGCCAAACTGGCTGCCAGCGGCCGCCGCGAGCGGCGTCATGCCGACCGCATTGCGCTTCGAATAAACCCCGGCCACGCCGTACAAGGCTGCCGTCACCAGTGCCAGCGCCACTGCCCACGCCGGCGCAGCAGTGACATGGTCCGGCGTGAAACCGGTCAGGAATGCTACCCCAACCAAACCCAGCAACAAGCCGGCGATTTTACGCAAGGTGAGGCGATCGCCCAGCCACACCGCTGCGATCAGCGCTGAAAAAAAGGGCGCCATAGTCAGTAGAACCACCGCATAGGAAGCCGACAGCACGGTCTGCGCCAGCGCGATCAGGGTGAACGGCAGTGCCGAGCCGAGTGCGCCAATGGCCAGGAACTGGCGCCAATGGCGGCCCCAATCGATGGCGACGCCGGATAACCTGGCGTAGGCCAGCAAAACAATGCAGGCCAGAAGCGCCCGCAACTCCACCAGCACGAAGGGCCCGAGGGGCGCCACCGCGACGCGAATGAACACGAAGGCCAGGCCCCAGCAGGCGGCCAGAACCACCAGCCGCAGCAGATCGGCTGCGCTCATTGGACTACCCACCTGTCACTGCGTGACATCCTCCCCGCGGGAGGCGCATTGCTCAATTCGGCGCCCCCTTCGGGCGGCCGGGCGGGAGCGCTCACGCGCTGACCGGACTCCGGGTGTGCCAGTCAGTCGCACCCTGGTAGGCTGCGCCGATGCGATACAAGAGCCCCTCGGCAAACGGCCGCCCGATCAACTGCATGCCGCACGGCAGGCTGCCTTCGGTAAAGCCGCAGGGCAAAGCCAGCGCCGGCAATCCCAGCACATTGACCGGGCGCATCAGGCGCGTGATTTCGTCGAGTATGCGCATCATGGCGGGCCCGCCGGTGACATCCACGTCGGTCAATTTTGGCACCGGAAACGCCAGCACCGGCGCGATCAGCGCATCGCATTTCGAGTACACGCTGGCCACGAATTCGCGCAGCAGACGGGCGCGGGAGCGCTCTGCATCCACATAGTCGCCGGCGGCGGCGGCCAGGGTGATCTCGATGCGGCCACGCGTCTGCGCGGTGTAGTCAAAGGCTCGCTCGCGCATCCAGGCGCCATGCACGGCGATCACGTCACCCCAGGTCAAAAGAAAGCCGGCGGCGTTGATGGCGTCCAGATCGGGCATTGGCACATCGACGACTTCGGCACCAAGCTGCCTGAAGGCATCGGCGGCGGCGGCCATCAGGCGCGCGACCTGGGGGTCTAAGTCCGCATCAAAGAAACCGCGCGGAATGCCGATGCGCATGCCGCCCAAGGACCCGGCGACGGCCATTTTGCGGTAATCGGGCACGGCCACAGCCAGGGTGGAACCATCGCGCGCATCGGCACCGGCCAAGACGGACAGCATCAAGGCGTTGTCTTCGACCGTGCGGGTAAGGGGCCCAACGGTATCGAGCGATTGCGAAAGCGGCATGCAGCCGGCGCGCGAGACGCGGCCAAAGGTGGTTTTCATGCCCGTCACGCCACATAGCGCCGCCGGCATGCGTACCGAGCCGGCGGTGTCGGAGCCGAGCGCGCCGAACACGGTACGCGAAGCCACCGATACCGCCGAGCCCGCCGAGGACCCACCAGTGATATGCGCGGGATTCCAGGGATTGCGGGCGTCGCCCAGAAAAGCGTTCTGACCGGTCGGGCCATAGGCGAATTCGGTCATGTTGAGGGTGCCGATCTGGATCGCGCCGGCAGCGTCGAGCCGCTCCAGCACGGCGGCGGTGCTGCCGGCAACCCAGTCGGCGCGGATCTTCGAGCCGCAGGTCGACACTTTGCCGCGCCGGTAGAACATATCCTTGTGTGCCAGCGGTACGCCGTGCAAAGGGCCGCGCGACTTGCCCTGCACGGTTTCGGCGTCGCAGGTGCGTGCCGCGGCCAGCGCTTCTTCTGCATCAATGCGCACGAATGCATTGAACTTCGGTTGCAGTTGTGCGGCGCGGTCCAGTGCCGCCTGGGTCAATTCGAGCGACGATACGCTGCGACTCTTGACCGCCTGCGCCGCCTGGGTCAGGCTCATGTCCAGTACGCCGCTCACGATTTTTCGGCCACTTGCGAGGTTTCGATGAGTGCCGCAGCGAAGCCCGCTACCTCGTCTTCGAAAGTCAGGCGTGCGCGCACGCGCTCGAAAGCCTCGATCCGCGGGCCGGCTGTCGCCGCGATTTGCGCGGCGCGTTCCGGCGTTATCGCCCAGCCCGCGCGGCGCGCGGTACTTTCCACATCAGTTGCCGAAAACTTGGCCATTATTTTCCCCATTGGATTTT
>JAYVWK010000339.1:0-4084 GCA_043786185.1 Burkholderiales bacterium | reverse complement strand
CATCGGCCTTCGTTCGAACTGGCCATCGTGCAAAGCCTGATCGCCGGCTTGATGGCCACCCCGCTCGGCGTGGCGCCGCTGGTCGCCGCCTGGCCGGTGCCGGGGCAGGTGCTGTGGGCGCTGCTGGCCCTGTCGCTTATATGCACCGCGTCGGCGAACCTGATTTATTACCGTTTGATGAAGCGCACCAGTCCCACCGTATCGATGTCGGTCACCTATCTGATTCCCTGTTTCAGCCTCTTGTGGGGCTGGTTGTTTCTGGGGGAGACCATCGCTCCGCTGCAATTGGCCGGGTTCGCGGTGGTGCTGGGCGCGGTGTCGCTGGTGGCCGGGCGCGGCCGCTGACTGTGGCAGGTGTCTTGCGCCTTGATTGTTCTTTGGGGTTCGGCAGGCCTGCATCCATCCAGGCACTGCCAGCGTAAGAAAATTGCGACTCCGGCGACTAACCGGTTTCCCCGCATAATTCGTGTTTGGCCGGTTTTCTTGCCGGCACTTGGAGACTTAACCAATGCACGCCACGCTCGAGCGCCTCGAAGCGACCACCTTTCCCCGTATCGCGCGGCGCCGCGTCGATACCCTGCAGGTCAATCTGGGCTACAAGTGCAATCAATCTTGCGTGCATTGCCATGTGAATGCCGGACCAACACGCACCGAAATGATGGGTCGGGCGACCATCGATCAGGTGCTCGCCTATCTGTCGACGCACAAGGTGGGCACACTCGACCTGACCGGCGGCGCCCCTGAACTCAATGTCGACTTCCGTTATCTGGTGCGTGAGGCACGCGCCTTGGACGTCAAGGTGATCGATCGTTGCAACCTGACCATACTGTCCGAACCCGGGCAGGAGGATCTGGCGCGGTTTCTCGCCGCAAACCAGGTCGAAGTGGTCGCCTCCCTGCCCTGCTACACCGAGGAACTGGTGGATCGGCAGCGCGGAAAGGGCGTGTATGAACGCTCGATCGCCGGTATTCGCGCCCTCAACGCCCTGGGCTATGCCGAACCGGGCACGGGATTGATGCTCAACCTGGTGTACAACCCGCAGGGGCCGAACCTGCCGCCGGCGCAGCAGGCGCTCGAAGCCGACTACAAACGGATTCTGGGCGAGACCTTCGGCATTCGCTTCAACCAGCTCTTTACGCTGGCCAACATGCCGATCCAGCGTTTTGGTTCGATGCTGATCAGCAAGGGCAAGTTCAACGAATATATGGAGCTGCTGCGCTCGGCGCACCGCGAGCAGAATCTGGAAGACGTGATGTGCCGCTCACTGGTGTCGGTGGATTACCAGGGCTACCTCTACGATTGCGATTTCAACCAGATGCTCGGCTTGCCACTGAAGGTCGCGGGCCGGACGCGCAGTCATTTGCGCGATGCGCTTGCCACCGATCTCGACGGCAACTCGATTGTTGTGCGCGAACACTGTTACGGCTGTACTGCCGGCCAGGGCAGTTCGTGTGGTGGTGCGCTGGTCTGACCCCGGCGCACCAGGTTCACGATTCGGCACGCCCGCGCGTGGCTTCGCTGGAGGCGACGCAGGTGGCCGTCATCGGTGGCGGCCCGGCGGGCTTGATGGCCGCCGAAGTGCTTGCGGGTGCTGGTGCGCGGGTTGATCTATACGACGCCATGCCCTCGATCGGGCGCAAGTTTTTGCTGGCCGGCAAGGGTGGGCTCAATCTGACGCATGCCGAATCGGCCGAACGCTTCATGCAGCGCTATGGCGCAGGCAATCCGCAACTGCTGGCAAGTATTGGACGGTTTGGCGCTGCCGAGGTGCGCCTATGGACGAAAGGCCTGGGGATCGAGACTTTTGTGGGCACGTCGTCACGGGTTTTCCCGCTGGAAAAGAAAGCCGCGCCGCTGCTGCGTGCCTGGCAAAAGCGCCTGCGTGAAGCGGGTGTCAACTTTCACATGCGGCATCGCTGGACCGGCTGGAACAAAGGTGGGGGCTGCGCTTTTGCAACGCCCACTGGCAGCATCGAACGGAAGCCCGCGGTGGTGATTCTGGCTCTCGGTGGCGGCAGTTGGGCGCGGCTCGGATCCGATGGCGCGTGGGTGTCGTGGTTGCGCGGCGAAAACGTGAAGGTGGCGCCGCTCGAGCCTTCGAACTGCGGTTTCGATATCGCCTGGAGCGAACACTTCAAGACCCGCTTCGCAGGTCATCCGCTCAAGTCAGTCAGACTCATGGTTGACGATGGTGCCGGCGAGCCGTTTCGTCGGGACGGTGAATGCATGATCACCGATACCGGCATCGAGGGGGGCTTGATCTATGCCGCCTCCGCTCGCCTGCGAGAGCAGATCGCGGCGACCGGCTCTGCCCGCATCGCACTTGACCTCCTGCCGCAGCACGAGCCCGACCGGGTGTTGCGCGAACTGCAGCATCCGCGCGGCGCGCGCTCGCAGGCCAGCCACTTGAAGAGCCGACTCAGCTTCTGCGGGGTCAAGGCCGGCCTGTTGCGCGAGGTGCTGCCGCGCGAGGGGTTTGCCGAACCGCTGCGGCTGGCGGCGACGCTCAAGGCCTTGCCGCTGACCCTGACTGCGACCCGTCCGCTCGATGAGGCGATTTCCAGCGCCGGCGGTGTCTGCTTCGAGGCGCTCGACGAAGGCCTGATGCTCAAAAACCTGCCGGGCGTGTTCTGTGCCGGCGAAATGCTTGATTGGGAGGCACCGACCGGTGGCTATCTGTTGACCGCCTGTTTGGCCACTGGTCGCGCGGCCGGATTGGGTGCCCTGGCCTGGTTGGCGTGCGCAAGTGCTGCAAAACCTTTTTCCGAGCAGCCTGGTCCGGCTGCATCGGAGCATGCGACGGGCGCGGCGCTGGCACATGAAGAGGCAGCACCATGAGCGCAGCAACGCCAACGGCCGCCCTGCGCCCCGGTCGTTCCTGCCCCTTGTCCTACCGCTATGGCGCGCAATCGCTGGCGCGCCCGGCTGATATCGAAGCCGAAACCTTGTATGTGGCTGGTGGCCTGTACGGCAATCCGTTCGCACTTGATTCCTTGCTGCGCATGGTCGCCGCAGAGCCCGCTGCGCAACTGGTCTTCAACGGCGACTTCAACTGGTTTGACATCGATGACGCGAGTTTCGAGCGCATCAACCGTGAGGTGCTTGCGCATCACGCCATCCGCGGCAATGTCGAGACCGAACTGCTGGCCGCGGATGGCGTGGCCGGTTGCGGTTGCGGCTATCCGGATTACGTGGCCGATGCCGATGTGGCGCGCTCCAACTCGATCATGGGTGTGTTGGCAAGCACTGCGCGCCGCCACCCGGCATTGGCCGCGCGGCTTACGGCGCTGCCGATGACCTTGGTCGCGCAGGTGGCCGGCGTGCGCGTGGGGATTGTCCATGGCGATGCCGACAGCCTCGCCGGCTGGAGTTTTGGCGAAGAGGCGATCGACGCGGCGCAGGTGGTAAGGATGTTCGAGCGTGCGCAAGTGCGGGTGTTCGCTTCCTCCCACACCTGCCTGCCGGTGGCGCAAGTGTTCGCCACCGCCGCCGGACCGTGCGCTCTGATCAACAATGGCGCGGCCGGCATGCCGAACTTCGGCGACACCTGCAATGGTGTCGTGACGCGCCTCTCGTCGCGGCCGGCGCCGCCTGCCACCGGCGCACTCTATGGCTCCATGGTCGAAGGCGTGCACATTGATGCCATTCCTTTGCACTTCGACCATCGCGCGTGGCTGGCTCACTTCGACCAACTATGGCCTGTCGATTCGCCGGCAGCGGTCTCGTACCGCACGCGCATTCTAAGTGGACCGTCATATACCCGGCGGCAGGCAATTCGTGTGGGCATACACTACGGTGCAACCGCCGTCGCGGCCAGCACGTATTGACGCAGGGCAACAGTAAGAAGAATCGCTATCGCACGACCAACGCAGGTAGATTCCGGGCCGGCGGCTCGCGACCCAACGGAGCAAGGCATGAAAGCAGGCAAGCTGGTTTTTGTTTTGGTCATTGTGACCATCATCGCGGCGTTTTTCGCTCTCGGTGGCCAGCGCTATCTGACCTTCGAGGCGATCAAGGCGCAGCAAGCCGCAATCGTCGGCATATATCAAGCCCATCCGGCGCAAACCATCGCGGTGTTTTTCCT
>JAYVWK010000338.1:0-2761 GCA_043786185.1 Burkholderiales bacterium | reverse complement strand
TGTGTATGACGCTCTGAGCGCCTTGTTGGCAGAGCAGGCCGGTTTTGAAGCACTTTACCTGTCGGGTGCGTCGATTGCCTACACCCGGCTGGGCCGCTCCGACGTGGGCCTCACGACTTTTTCCGAGGTGGCCGACGTGCTGGCCCGAATCACGGAACGGGTCAGTTTGCCGGTTATCGTCGACGCCGACACCGGCTTTGGCAATGCGCTCAACGTGATGCGCACGGTCAAGGGCCTGGAGCGCGCGGGTGCGGCCATGATTCAACTGGAGGATCAATCCTTTCCCAAGCGCTGTGGCCATCTGGACGGCAAATCCGTCGTGCCGGTGCAGGAGATGGTGGGCAAGCTCAAGGCCGCGTTGGATGCGAGGAGCAGCAAAGACACGCTGATTTTGGCGCGTACCGATGCGTTGGCCACGGACGGCCTCGACGCGGCCCTGGAAAGGGCTGAGCGATACCTTGATTGTGGCGTGGATGCCCTGTTCATCGAGGCCTTGCGCACGCCCGAGCAGATGGATGCGGCCTGCCGGCTTTTTGGCCAGCGCATCCCTTTGCTGGCGAACATGGTCGAAGGCGGCAAGACACCGGTTCAAGATGCCGCCGAGCTGGAAAGCCGAGGTTTTCGCATCGTCATCTTCCCCGGCGGCACTGCGCGCGCCGTCGCGCATACCCTTCAGCGCTACTATGCCAGCCTTCAGCAACATCAAACGACTGCTCCTTGGCAAAAGCAGATGCTGGACTTTGATGGCCTCAATGAAGTCATCGGCACAGTGGAACTAATGGCTACCGGAAAGCGTTACGAGTAGCATGAGTTTCCCCTGTGATAATAGTTGAGCGGCATTCCGGCAAACTATTGCTGAGCGTTTTTTGGACCGATCCCTACGGCGGAGGCCCTCACCGGACGAGCGACCGGTGTGGGCCGCTCATGCGGCGGTGTTTGAGGGCCATGACGAAGGCGCCCGCGAGTTCGAAACCGATCGTATTCGCTTTCTCGGTCGTGGCCGCACGCTGCGCCACGCGCTGGCGATGCAGCCCGGTGCCGCACTGTCGAACACCAGCGGATGCGTCCTTGTCCCGATCTTCAGTCTGCGCCAACAAGTGCGCATCTTACCTGGCGCCAGCGTGCGGGTGGCGTTCTGGACCGCGCTGGCCGATTCGCGTGAGAATGCACTTGCGCTCGTGCAGTCATTGCGCCCAAGCGGCGCCTGCGAACAGGTGCTTGCCGGATCACGGGCCCATGCGATCGCGGCGCAGGTACGCCTCGGTATCGATGCCGCGCAGGCGGAGCGCTTCGGACATCTTGCCGGTGCATTGCTGTACGCCGATAGCACCCTGCGGGCACCCGCCGCGATGCTGGAGCGCGGCAGTGGCGGGGCGCCGACGCTGTGGGGCTGTGGCATCTCCGGCGACCATCCGATTGTGCTTGCGCGTAGCGCCGCCGAATCTGACCTGGCGCATCTGGATGAACTCCTGCTCGCGCAACGTTACTGGCAATCGAAGCGGCTGGGTGTTGATGTTGTATTGCTGAACACCGCCGCCCGCATCGTGCTGGATGCATCGAATGGATGGCCTGACCCCGCATCCGGAAACCGTGACGGCGATTGGGCGCCGTCGCGCGCAACGGCTGGCGATGCTTTAACGCCATCGCAGGCAGTAGCGGAGAGCGCGGCATCCACGCCGCCGATCACGCACCCGAAACGCGAATTCGACAATGGCACAGGGGGGTTCATCGACTCTGGCCGGACCTATGCCGTCACCCTCGACGGCAACTGCTGCACACCGACACCCTGGATCAGCGTGATTGCCAATCCGTTCTTCGGCTTTCTGGTGTCAAGCGAGGGCGGCGGTTATGCGTGGTCGCTCAACAGCCAGCAGAACCCGCTGACGCCGTGGCCCAACGATCCGGTCAGCGACACGCCGCATGAGGTGCTGTACCTGCGCGACGACGACACTGGCGAACTGTGGAGCGCCACGGCGCTGCCGATCCGCGTTCCGGAGGCGACCTACACCGTCCACCACGGCAAGGGCTTTAGCCGATTCATGCACGATGCGCATGGCATCGAAGTGGCATTGCTGCAATTCGTGCCACCCGCCGATCCGGTCAAGCTGTCGCGGCTATGCCTGCGCAACCGTTCCTCGCGCACACGCCACTTGTCGATCACCGGCTATGTGCAATGGGCTCTGGGCGCGAATGGCACGGTGCCGGCGCCGTTCGTTATGACCTCGCTCGACCAGGCAACCGGCGCGCTGTTCGCACGCAATGCCTGGCGCGCAGAGTTCGGTGAACGCGTGGCGTTTATCGACCTGGATGGACGGCAGCGCTCTTGCACTGGTGACCGGCTGGAATTTCTCGGTCGTTATGGCGCTGTCGATCAGCCGGCCGCGCTGGCGGCGGGTAATCCATTGTCGGGGCGCGTCGGTGCCGGGGCGGATCCTTGCGGGGCGCTGCAGACCTCGATTGAACTGGCGCCTGGCGAGCAGATCGAAATCGTGTTCATGCTCGGCGATGCCGCGTCAAGCGCCGAGGCGCAGGCGCTGATAGGCAAATACCGTTCTGCTGATCTCGCTGCTGTGCTGAGTGACGTGCGTACGCAATGGGACACGCTGCTCGACACTGTGCAGGTGCATACGCCGGATCGCGCGATGGATATCCTTCTCAACGATTGGCTGCTGTATCAGACGCTCGGCTGCCGGGTCTGGGCGCGAACGGCTTACTACCAGGCGAGCGGCGCTTATGGCTTTCGCGATCAGTTGCAGGATGT
>JAYVWK010000337.1:0-3049 GCA_043786185.1 Burkholderiales bacterium | reverse complement strand
TCGTTTTAGCCGGTCATGAATCAGATCGACATCCTGTTTTGTGGTGCGTATGCCGGACGGTGACTTCTTCTGGAAGCAGTGCAACACGTAATTCGCTCGGGCGAACCGCACCGTATACACCGAGCGAAACGCGTTGCCCTGCACCGCCTTGACGAATTCAAATACCCCCGGCCCGGCGCCGCGCCATGGTTTGGAATCGAAGTGCTTTTCACCCAGTTGCGCCAAGCCCTGTGCATATCCAGCCGACCCACTCCATCGGCTTTGCCCTGGATTACGAAAGCCAGCGCATCATCGGCGACAACATGCGTTTCATCGCCAATGGAAGGGCGATCATCATCATCGCCCACCGCTTTCGTCGCTGTATTCCACCCGCGCGATGTAGCCCTTGTCAGTCATTGCATTCATGCTTTGATCCCTGCGAGCGTCAAGAATTTGGCGGTATTGCGTAGCGCAGCTGTCGCTACTGGTTCTGCTTCATTTTCTTGAAGCGTGCCGCAGACTGACGCAGCGCGGCGCGACGTTCATTCGGACTCACCGTCGCCAGTTTGTCGCGGGCAGCCTTGATCGCGGGGGCTTGTGCGAGTCGTTTAAGGGTTTTTGCGTTGGTGGTCATTTGAAGTCTCCTGTATTTTGTACTCTTTGTTGCCCGTTGTTTGCCGACGGCACCTTGCGTTGAAGGTTCAGTACCGAGGGACGGCGCCACGTCGCAAGTGCGTGGATGGCGACATGCCGGCTTGCGCAGGCGCTGCCAGCGCCTTCCCCAGGTCACGCAAAGAATTCAGGTTATGCACCGGCAAAAACGCATCCACATGCGGCAGGATGGCGCGAATGCCGGCGGCACGCGGTTCGAAACCGTCGAAACGCAACAGAGGATTGAGCCAGACAATCCGCTTTGCCATGCGCTTCAAAAGCGCCGCTTGCGCCGATAGTCCACCGCCTTCATCACGCTCCAGGCCATCGGTCAAGAGCAGCACCGCGGCGTTGCCGGTGAGCACGCGGCGCGCGTGGGTGCGATTGAATTCGGCCAGGCAGGTGGCCAGCCGCGTGCCGCCGTTCCAGTCGGCCACGGTCGCGCTGGCGGCGGCCAGGGCTTCGTCGGCGTCGCGGTGCTTGAGGCTCCGGGTGATCGGCGTCAGTCGCGTGCCGAGGGTGAACACGCTGACCGAGCCGCGGGCGCGCATCAATGCATGCACCCAGTGCAGGAACAGCCGCGAATAGCGCTGCATCGAACCGGAGATATCGATCAGCACCACCAATGGCGCTTCACGCCGGGCGCGGCGCCGGAAGGCCAGGGTGGCGCCCAGCGGATCGCGCGCGCCGTGGCGTGCGATGCTGCGCAAATCCAAAGTGCCGCGCGCGGCCGGCTCGAAACGCCGGGTGACCAGCGGCGGGATCGGCAGCGGCAGCTTTTCCGCGAGCTTCCTGGCGAGTGCGAATTCCTCGGCGCTCATCGATTCGAAGTCGGCTGCCTGCAGGCGCTCGCTTTCGGAAAAGGTCAGGCTGGTGTCGAGTTCGATCTCGTCGTCTTGCGGCGGCTGATCGGGTTTCGGCGGTGGCGGGGCCGGTGTGCTGGCCAGCGCATCCTGCACCCGTTGCTGACGCTTTTCGCGCTCTTTCGAACCGCGGCCTTCGATCTTCGGCAGGGTCAGGTACATCAGGCGCTCGAACAGCTTTGGGTCGCGCCAGAAGGCGGCGAAGGCGGCGTCGAACACTGGCTGGTGCTCATGGCGGTCGATCAGCACCGCCGACAGGGCCGCATGCACGCGCAGGCGTTCCTCGACGCCGGAAATCTCGAGCGCCTTCAAGGCCACCACCACACGATCCGGCCCGACCGGCAGGCCGGCGGCGCGCAGCACGCGCGCGAAGTGAACGACGTTTTCGGCGAATCGGCCTTGTGTCATGGGCTGCGAAGGGCTGATGGAATCGGCTGGTTTCAACGAATGATCGCCGCCGCCTTCAACTCATCGATGATGCGCTTGCCTTCGCCTTCCATCACGCGCTCGACATCCTCCTGGTACTTGAGCAAGACGCCCAGGGTATCGCGTACCGAGTCAGGGTCTAGCGACAATACGTTGAGTGCGGTCAGCGCGTTGACCCAGTCGATGGTTTCGGCAACACCAGGCAGCTTGAACAGTTCCACCGTGCGCAGGCGCTGCACGTATTCCACCGCTTGGCGCGACAGGATTTCGGAAGCCTGCGGCGCCTTGCGCCGCACGATTTCCAACTCGCGCCGCGCATCCGGAAATTCGACCCAGTGGTACAGGCAGCGGCGCTTCAAGGCATCGCGGATCTCGCGCGTGCGGTTCGATGTAATCACCACCATCGGCGGATACATGGCCTTGATACTGCCCAGTTCAGGAATCGTGATCTGGTATTCGGACAGGATTTCGAGCAGGAATGCTTCGAAGGGTTCATCGGCGCGGTCGATTTCGTCGATCAGAAGCACCGGTGATTTCGGCTGTGTGAGCGCTTGCAGCAATGGCCGCTCGATCAGCATTTCGCGGCGGTACAAGTCGCGCGACAAGGCTTCGCGGTCGGTCGCATGCAGCGCTTCGGCCATGCGGATTTCCATCAGCTGACGTGCGGCATTCCACTCGTAGGCGGCTTCGGCGATGCCCAGGCCTTCATAGCATTGCAGTCGGATCAGATGGGTGTCCTCGACTGCGGCCAGCACCTTGGCAAGTTCGGTCTTGCCGACGCCGGCTTCACCCTCAAGGAACAGCGGACGCTGCATCTTTTGCGAGAGGTACAGTACGGTGGCCAGACGGTCGCCGCACACGTAGTCGTGTTCTGCAAGCCTGGTTTGCAGTTGTTTGATCGCGTCGATGATGATTGCTCCGGGGTTGGCCCAAAAAAATAGCGGGAATCCGGCGTCGGACAGCGACGCTGGATTCCCGCTATGCGCGGGAATACCGAATGTTAGCCGAGTGCCTTGGCTACTGCGCGGCCGGCCATTACCGAGACCATTGCGGCACGGTAGTCGGCTGAACCGTGCATGTCGCCGTTCACGCCTTCCGGCGCGAACTTGACCGCTGCGGCCGCCGTGGCG
>JAYVWK010000336.1:0-6576 GCA_043786185.1 Burkholderiales bacterium | reverse complement strand
TGGTGACCGAGCGTGCCGCGTAGTGCGCTTGGTCGTCGCCGTAGTAGGCGCGTACCGCCCGGGCGTTCGGATTGCCGGGCAAGACATCGGCCCGCAGGCGGCTGCTGATCAGCACCAGGCCAGCGATGCCGGGGCCTGCCGCCGGGCGTGCGGCAGGGTCGCAAACATAAGCGCCGGCATGCGCGCCTCCGGCGGAATGGCCGATAACGATGATGCGGTTCGGGTCGCCGCCATGCGCATGCGCATGGGCGCGCGCCCATGCGATGGCCAAACCCGTATCGAGCGCGCCGCCGGGATACGCGGCTTCTGGCGCCAGCCGATACTCGATGTTGATGCCGACGCAGCCGTGGCGCGCGAAGTAGCGCGGCACGTTGGCGTAGATCTCGGTGTTGGAATCCTTGTCACCGCGGATGAAGGCCCCACCGTGGACGAACACCACCACCGGCGCGTTGGCCAGGCCCGGCCGCCTGTAGACGTCCAGCCGATGCCGCTCATGCGGGCCGTAGCGCAAGTCACGCAGCGACTCGATGTTTTCGCGCGGCACGCCGGCCAGTACCGGCGTGTACGCTTCGAGCACCAGTTTGCGGTTGCCGACGATGTCTTCCGACCAGCGCGGGCCGATTTCCAGCATGCGGCTGCGCCATTGTTCCGGCAGCGAGGAAAACGCATGGCGATTGCCGGAAGTAGCTGGGGGCGAGTCCGCCGCCGGTGCCGGAGCGGCGCTTGCGGCAACGCTGGTGGTTGAGGGCGTCGCCAACGGGCCCGAGTCTGTCGTCGGCTTGGGCGGCGGGGTCTTGGGCCGCGCTACCCACGAAACGCTCACATCGCCGTGCAGAAAGGTCTGGCAGGCCATCCGGTAGCCATTGGCGAAATCAGTCTCGGTCAGGTGCCGGCGCTCCTTGTCCTTGATGTTGTCGGTGTTCTCGATGCCGGCATCGATCCGGCACTTGCAGGTGCCGCACAGCCCGCCGCCGCATTTGAACGGAATCCCGCCCTGTTCGCGCAGCGAGACGCGCAGCAGGTTGCTTTTTTCCGGCGCGGTGGCGACCTTGCCATTGTTGCTGATGAAGGTAACTTGAATCATGGGACCTTGAGCGGTGCGCCAATGCGCTTGCGTGGTTTCGCTTAAGCGGGAGCGTTGAACTTACAGTTTCACCAGTGCGATGTCCATGCTGCCGAAGGTTGCCAGTTGGCGCAATTCGTCGCGCGCCGCTTCAAGCGTATCGAACTTCGGCAGGAATTTGGCGGGCACCAGATTGACCGTCGGGCTGCCCGATTCATCGACGATCCTGACCTTCGTCTCGTGCTCCATGCGGGCAATCACGTAATGCGCCCGCTTGCGCCCGTAGAACAGGTAGTCATACGACTCCAGCGCTTGCAGGTCGGGCCCCGGCTCGGTCCTGAATTGCCCGGGTTTGCTGGCCAGTATCACGTAAGTGACCATTGGAACTCCTTGATCAATGAGGGCAATGCCCTGCAATCATGCTTGCAGGCCGGATTGGTCTGCGCCGATTACGGCCGCTTTGGCCGCATCCACCGCTTTGGCCGCATCCACCTTAACCGGACCGACGCCATCCTGGGTCAGTTCAAGGTCGTGATCAATCCATATCTGGCACAGCAGCCGGCAACCCTGTTCAAGCTTGGGCCCCAGAGTCTTTTGCTCTTTCCAGTTGGGCACTGGCAGGTGCTCGGCACCCTTCAAGATCAGGCTTGCGCATTTGCCGCATTTACCCATGCCACAGCCATAAGCCAGGTTGGGAAAGGGGAACTGGCGGATCCCGGCGCGCACCACGAGGTTGGAGTTTTCCTTCACTTCGCCTTCGAAGGTGCGGCCCTTTTTGTGGATCACGACTTTCGGCATTCCGGTCCTTTCACGGCTGCGCGTGACGGCATGTCTGGCACCGTATCAACGATTGTCGGTACCGATTGTCGGTACCAAAGGCATAGCGGCACATTGACTGGCTTGCGGAAAAGAGTGATGTGTTTTGCAAATTGTATACTAAAATTGTGGTTTCGCCTATGAAGATTGCCTCTATTCAGATGACGTGATAGGCTGGAAATATGTTCTAAAATTATGTTAAACTATTGATTAACATATAAAAAATTAAAAAAGTTCGAGTTCTTGTGGATTTAAAAGATTTTAAGTTGTATTTGCAATTTTTCTATTTATGTATACTATATTCAGATATTGAGCGTGGATTTTGCACTGCGATCCACGCTTGAGAAATTCAATGCCCGCTGCCTGTCCTTACCAACCCGCCCCCCAACGGAGCCACGAAATGCCTGAATTCATGGACCGCGACCTGTTTCGCACCGCACTTGAAAACGCCATCAAGGGCAAGAGCGCCAACCGAGCGCCGTTTTCCATCGCCTGGGCCAGCGGCAAGTTGAGCCGCGCGCACTTGTCGCGCTGGGCGGAAAACCACTATCACTATGTAGGCCCGTTCGCCGACTACCTGGCCTCGATTTACGCCCACATGCCGGCCCGTTACGTCGAGGCCAAGGATTTTTTGCTGGCCAACATGTACGAGGAGGAGATCGGTGGCGACCGTCATACCGATCTTTTGATCCGCTTCGCCGAGGCCTGCGGCACCACCCGCGAGCGCGTCATCGATCCGGACAACATGTCGCCCACCACGCGCGGCCTGCAAAGCTGGTGCTATGCGGTGGCCATGCGCGAAGATCCGATCGTTGCGGTCGCCGGACTGGTGGTCGGCCTTGAGTCGCAGGTGCCTTCGATCTATCGCAAGCAAACCCCGACCCTGCGCAACAAGTACAAATTCACCGACGAGGAAGTCGAATTCTTCGACCTGCACATCGTCTCTGACGAGATCCATGGCGAGCGTGGCTACCAGATCGTGCTCGAGCACGCCGACACGCCGGAGTTGCAGCAGCGCTGCCTGAAGATCTGCGAAATCGGCGCCCAGATGCGCCTGCTCTACACCACCGCCTTGTATCACGACTATGTGGCCAACGACATTGCGCTGGCCGAACTTGATGCGGTGGAAAGGGCCGTGCCCGTGGCCGAGCGCGAACTGGTGCAGGCGTAAGCCGGCTTTGCCGACGGAGAAACCGTGAAAACCGCGAACAAGCTTGAACTCGAAGACGCGCGCGAGATGGTCGCGGCCGCCACCGCAAAGGCGCGTGCCATCGGCGTGGCGCAAACCGTGTGCATCGTAGACGACGGCGGCTACCCGATCGCGCTGGAACGCATGGACGGCGCCCGCATCACCGGGCCGCAGATCGCCTGGAACAAGGCGTTCACCGCGGCCGGGCACAAGCGCTCTACCCACCTGTTCAACACGCCACCCAACGGGCCGGCGCTGCCAGGCAATGAAGCCTTCGGCATTCAGTGGAGCTTCGACGGCAAGTTCGCGGTCTTCGTTGGCGGCTTTCCTGTAGTGGTCAACGGCGAGGTGATTGGCGGTGTCGGGCTTTCCGGCGGCAATGGCGAGCAGGACACGCAATGCGGCGTGGCCGCGCTGCAGGCGCTGGCGGACATGCTGGCCCCGCAAGGCGCCACCGTTCTGGTGGCTGCCGACATCAAGAAATAGGCTTCTGCCCTTGAACCGCGATCCGGCGTTTTCGTCCGCATCCGCGCTGTTGCGCGCTTTGAGGTCGCGCCGCATCGGCAGCCTTGAACTGCTCGACCACTACCTGGCGCGGATCGAGCGCCACAACCCGGCGCTCAATGCGGTGGTTGTCAGGGATTTCGAAGCGGCGCGCAAGGCGGCGAAAGCGCGCGATCGCGCGGCACGCAACCATGTGGCGACAGGCCCTTTGCACGGCCTGCCGATGACGGTCAAGGAGAGCTTCGACGTCGCGGGCCTGCCCAGCACCTGGGGCATGCCCGCGCTGCGCGGCAATATCGCGCAGCGCAACGCCAGCGCGGTCGACAGGCTCCTGAACGCCGGAGCGGTGGTGTTCGGCAAGACCAACGTACCGGTCTTGCTGGCGGACTGGCAGGCCTACAACCCGGTCTACGGCACCACCGTCAATCCGTGGGATGTGACGCGCACGCCCGGAGGTTCCTCGGGCGGCGCCGCCGCGGCACTGGCTGCCGGCCTGACATCGCTCGAGGTCGGCAGCGACATCGGTGGCTCGATACGCAATCCCGCCCACTGCTGTGGCGTGTACGGCCACAAGCCGACTTATGGCCTGGTGCCAATGGCAGGGCATGCGACGCCCGGCAGCCTTTTCCCGCTTGACATCGGTGTTGCGGGTCCGCTGGCGCGCAGCGCCGCCGACCTGGAGCTGGCGTTGAGGGTGCTGGCCGGGCCGGATGCCACGCAGGCGCGCAGCTGGGCACTGAAGCTCGCGCCCGCGCTCCAGAAATCACTGGCGGATTTTCGCGTGGCCGTGGTCACCGATTCGTCCGTTGCGCCGGTGGACACGCGCATCCGCACGGCCCTCGACGGCCTTGCGCAATTCCTCTCGAAAAGCAAGGTGCGAGTAAGCAGGACCGCACGGCCCACACTGCCGGAAGCCGAGGTCTACACGCTTTACATTCACCTGCTGCGGGCGGCCACCTGCGCCATCCAGAACGACCCCGCTTCGCTGCAGCAGGCGATCGTGGCGGCCGCACGCTTGCGCGCGGACGATCACAGCTACCGGGCCGAGCAGTTGCGCGGCAACACCATGCGGCATCGCGATTGGATCGTCGCTGGCGACCGCCGCCATGTGCTGATGCAGGCCTGGACCGATTTCTTCGGCGGCCACGACCTGCTGTTGTGCCCCGTCGCGCCGGTGGTCGCGTTTGCGCACGACCACAAGGGCGAACGGGCGACGCGCATGGTGGAAGTCGACGGTCGCCCGCGTTCGGTCAACGAGCACCTGTTCTGGGCCGGCTATTCGGGCGTTTTCTATCTGCCCTCGACGGTGGCACCGATCGGCCGATCGGCCGAAGGCTTGCCCATCGGTGTGCAGATCATCGGCCCACCGGGCGCGGACCTTGCATGCATACGCTTTGCCCGCTTGCTCGAACAAGCCTACTACCGCTTCGAGACGCCGCCCGGCTTCGCAAGTTAACCCCGCTTTCTGAAAGGACCGCATGATGTTTCGATTTATCAGTCGCATGCTCGCCTTGGCCGCTGTATTTCTCGCAGCGTCCGCTTCGGCGCAGAACTATCCGGTCAAGCCGATTCGCCTGATCGTGCCCTTCGGCGCCGGTGGTTCCACCGACATCCTTGCGCGCACCCTTGGCCAGCGCCTCGGGGATTCGCTCGGACAGAGCGTGCTGGTGGAAAACCGTCCCGGGGCCAACACCATCATCGCCTACGAGGCTACGCTCAATTCGCCCGCCGACGGTTACACGCTGCTGATGGAGGGTTTCAACGGACTGGTGCTCAACCCCAACCTGTATGCCAAGCTGCCCTACGACGCCGAGAACGATTTCGTCGGTGTCGGCCTGGTTGCGACTTCGGGCTTCCTGGTGGTGGTGCCGACCGAATTGCCGGTGCGCACCCTGGCCGAATTCGTCACCTACGCGCGCGCCAATCCGGGCAAGGTCGCACTGGCATCGGCCGGCATCGGCAACAGCACCCACGTGGCCGCCGAAATGTTCCTGTCGGCGGTCAAGCTGAAGCTCTCGCACGTGCCCTACAAGGGCAGCACCGCTGCGCTGCCCGACCTGGTGAATGGGCGCGTGCAGGTGATGTTCGACACGCCCATCACCTCGATGCCCTTCGTCAAGTCGGGCAAGTTGCGCGCACTCGCGGTGTCCGGCAGCAGGCGGTTGGCCACCATGCCGGAAATCCCCACCATCGCCGAACTTGGCTATCCCGGGTTCAACGCCGGCACCTATTACAGCGTGGTCGCCCGCAAGGGCACGCCAGCGGCGATCATCGACCGCTTGTCGCAGGAAATCCGTCGCATCAGCGCCGGCGCCGATTTGGCCACCACCTTCGCGCCGCAGGGCATCGACATGTCGCCCGGCTCCGCCGAGGAACTGGGCGCCCTGCTCAAGGCGGATCGCGCGCGCTTTGCAAAGGTGATCAAGGACGCCGGCATTTCGATCGAGCCATAGTTCGCGCAACCTCAACCAGGAGAGCCAGAGATGAAGAAAATCGTATTGCCGCTGTTCGCAGGATTGGTTTTCGGCCTGTCCGGATTCGCCATGGCGCAGGGGTATCCCGGCAAGACCGTGCGGGTGGTGGTGCCCACGGTGCCGGGCCCGCTCGACGCCTTTGCACGCGCCGTGCTTGAAAAGATGAGCGACAAGCTCAAGCAACCCTTCGTGGTGGAAAACCGCCCCGGCGCTGGCGGCAACGTCGGCGCCGATGCGGTGGCCAAGGCCGCCCCTGACGGGCACACCATCCTGTTCGCCATCGACACGACCTTCACGGTCAATCCCGCGCTCTACAAGAGCATGAGCTTCGACCCGCTCAGGGACTTCGTCACCATTTCGGTGCCGGTGACCTACAGCCAGCTGCTTGCGGTCAATCCTGGTGTCAAGGCCAACAACGTGTCGGACCTGGTGGCACTCGCCAAGCAGCGCAAGATGAGCTATGCCAGCGGTGGCAACGGGTCGCCCAGCCACCTGGCGATGGCGGCATTCCTTTCCGCGGCCGGCATCGA
>JAYVWK010000335.1:0-6842 GCA_043786185.1 Burkholderiales bacterium | reverse complement strand
ATTATAGCGCGTTTGATAGTCTTTTGACAAGCTTCTATTGCGCCGCAGCATCGGGGCCCGAAAATTTGCCGCCAGCGCGAAGCGCGTACGGTCATCCGCAAGCCCGCTACCGTACTGCGGACCGGTTGCACAAGCGCATGCCGGTGCGCGGTACCAGCGGCACGCTACATCTGCGCCGCGGTGACGATGATTTCCACCAGGTGCTTGGGCGTCGCCAATTTGGCTTCGATGGTGGCGCGCGGTGGTGTGTGGCCTGGCTTGACCCACGCCTCCCATGCTCGGTTGAGCTCCGCGAACAGGCGCATGTCGGTAATGATGATCTGCGCCATCAGGATGCGTGTCTTGTCGGTACCGGCTTCGGTGAGCAGGCGATCGATGCTGACCAATACCTGCTGGGTCTGGCCGGCCATGTCCTGGCTTACGTCTTCGGCGATTTGCCCGGCCAGATACACGGTGCCATGATGAATGGCCATCTCGGACAGCCTGGGACCTACGTGGAAGCGTTCTACTTTCATGATTGCCTGCCTTTTTCCATGGGGTTCAACAAAAAATTCCTGACGATATCGATCTGGCCTGGGTCCATGAACATCGGCGCGTGGCCGACCTCGGGAATCTCAATGGTCGCAGCATGCGGCCCGCGTATGGCCATGGCGGCCAGGGTGGTGCGATCAAGCAAATCGGACTGCGCTCCACGCACCACCAGAGTCGGACAGCGGATCGCATCATAAATGTGCCACAGGTCGATGTCCACGCTGCCGCTGCCCTGGGTGCGCAATGGCAGCGCAATGGCGGGGTCATAGTGCAGGCGCCAGCCGCCGCCCGCCGCTGCTACCAGGCTGACTTCGGTGAGGCGCCGCCACTGCGCATCGGTGGTGAGGCCGAACGAGGCGCTGACCGCGCGGATGTAGGCTTCTGCCTGTGCGAAATCGGCAAACACCGGTGATTGGCCCAGGTATTGGGCAATGCGTTTGAGCGCTTCCGCCTTGAGCAGTGGGCCAACATCGTTGAGCACTAAGCGTGTGATCGGCGCATCCGGCATGGCCGCGAGGGCCACGCCGATCAGTCCGCCCATGGAAGTGCCGACCCAGTGCACGCTATCGGCATCGAGGCGTGCCAGCAGAGTCACCATATCGGCCACGTACTGCGGAATCTGGTAATCGGTCGGATCGGCCAGCCAGTCACTGCGACCGCGTCCCACGATATCCGGGCAGACCACACGATAGTCAGCGCAAAGGGCGCGCGCCAGATCGTCGAAGTCACGGCCCACGCGCGACAGCCCATGCACGCACACCAACACGCGCGGGTTGCGCGCATCGCCCCATTCGGTATAGGCGATGCGATGCAGTCCGGCCGGAGACAGGCACTGCACAGTGTGTTCGCGATGCGGGTTCATGCGATCAGGCCCTTGATTCAAAGGTCCGCTGCCGCCCAGGAGCGGGTCAGTAGCGCAACCACCCATTGCGCCTGCGGCGCGATGCCGGCGCCGGCGCCGGCGGCAAGCCGCGCCAAGCTGCGGGATTGTACGTTGATCGGATTCACATGCCGGGCAGCATCGCCGGCACGCCGGCGCTCGATCGCGGTCTCCTCCTGCGGCGCGCGGTCGTACCACAACCAGCGCGCACGGAAGCCGGCAGCGCTGTCTTCCAGTGCCCGCAGAGCGTCCACGCCGATCGCTTGCGGCGCAGTGCTTCTGCTGCAAGTCCAGGTATCGCCGGCGGCCGCGCTCCAGTCTTCATCCCAGAACCGGCCATCGCCCCCCGTGGTTTGCAGGATGGGTTCGGCGGGACTGCCGGAAATCCGGAAATAGGCTTCCGCGCTGCGGGTTGCGGCGTATCCAGTGATAGGCAATCGCGCGCCGGCGGACGCCAGCACCAGACCCAGCCGCAGTGTGCCTTCGGCATCAACGTCGATCGCTTCGGATAAAGCTTCGCCGGCCACTGCGCTGGTGTTTGTACTCTGCACTTCGCCATTACGCACGGTGGTCACGCCCTGCACTCCGCCTGCCTCCCAGTTGAGGGTCAGAACGCAATCGGGATAGCGGGCGGAGGCGGCGATCAACAAGGGGTAGGGCAGGCCACGTGCCGATTCGATGTTGAATTCCAGCTGATTTTCATGATGTGCCTGCCGCAGGCGCACATCTTCCCAGTCGGCAGCAAGCCCTTCGACCACGCGCTTGCGTAGCGCGCGCAACAACTGGCGCGGGCCGTTCACCAACAGCGTGGCGCGGACCTGGCTCACCACATGGCGCCGCGCGCGGCCACCGGCCAGACCGCCTCAACCCGGTCGCCGCGTACGCAAACGATCCAGTCGTGCAAGTTGACCGTCGGATCGATGTGACCGGGTATGAGGCGCAGTTTGGCGCCCAGCCGCGGCGCCGCCGCGCCGGCGTTGATCAAGATGACGCCATGTTCGTCGGAGGCGCCTTGAAACGTGAGACCGGCAAGCGGCTTACCAAAAACATCCGAATGCACTGTCGGCAGGCCGGAGTCGACGCTGTGCGCTTTCAGGCCGGCATCCACCACCAGCCGGGTCGGAACCTGTTGCGCGCCGGCGCCGCCGCGACTCATCACGGTGGTCAGCACAAACAGGCTGTGCTCGAACGGGGTGTCGCATTCGTTGCGTGCGTAGTCGGCATCCATGAATGCGTAGGAGCCGGGCTGCAGTTCGTCGTAAACCCCGCCCGAAGCCTCCAGCATGAAGGTGCCGGTGCCGGCGCCGGTCACGATCGGGCAGGGCAGACCAGCGCTGGCGAAGAGCGCGCGGGTTGCCGCCGCCGCCGCCGCGGCCGCACCGATCGCGGCGGCGCGCTGCGCGGCCGTACGCAGATGCTGGGCGCGACCGTGGTAGGCCTGCAAGCCGCTCAAGCGCAGGGCCGGCTCAAGGTTGATTGCGCGCCCCAGTTCGAGCGCCGCGGGCCCGGGCGCCACGCCGCAACGGCCGGCGCCCACATCGATCTCGACGTAGACATCCAGCGTTACCCCTGCGGCGCGCGCGGCGGCGGCCAAGTCTGCGATATTGTCGATGTCGTCGACACAGACGCCGACCCGTGCGCGCCGCGCCAGTGCCGCAAGGCGCGCCAGTTTGCCTGCGCCCACCACCTGGTTGGTGATCAAAACGTCGGCGATACCGCCGTCGACCATGGCTTCGGCTTCGCTGACTTTCTGGCAACAGATACCGACTGCGCCCAGGCCCATCTGGGCCTGGGCTACCGCGGGCGTCTTGTGCATCTTCGCGTGCGGCCGCAGGCGCAGTTTTCGGGTGCGGGCGAACTCGGCCATGCGTGCCAGGTTGCGCTCGAAACTGTCCTGTTCGAGCAACAGGGCAGGGGTATCGATTTCCTCGACCCGCATGCCTGCCTGCGCTGGTGCCGGCCAGGGCGATAGACTTTTGTGCATTTTTCAGTTGCGACGCAAAAAAGGGCCAGCGTCACTGATTTTAGGAAAAGGCGCAGGTTACAGGAGAACAACCGGCCGGCAGTACTTGGTGGAAACGCAGGGCAAAACCCGCGGGGTGCAAGAGCTGCTTGCGCGGCGTACTGATTTGATTCGAGAGCGCCGTTCGGCAATCCGCAATGCAGGCACGTACTCAGTGCCTTGTTAAGCTTCATGTAATCTTGCGGGCACACAAAGCGGGCGTGAAGCTGACGACTCAACAAGGCGCCGGCAGCTGGTCTAGGGTGAAAATGGGCATGGATTCGGATGTTTCGATGGACCAGTGGGTTGCCCGTTCCTATGCGGCCGGCTGTGAAGCCGCGCGGGGCTGGATCGCCGCCCTGGAGACCGACGCGGCCGTGCGTGCGAGGCTCGCGTTCGCCGCCGAACACTGGATGGCGGCGATCAACCCGGACAATTTTCTGGCCACCAATCCGCAGGCGATCAGGCGCGCGGTCGCCACCGGTGGCGCGAGCCTCGCCGCCGGCATGCGCCTGATGGCGGCGGACGTGGCGCGCGGTCGGGTCAGCAATACCGACGAGGCGGCCTTCGCGGTCGGGCGTGATCTGGCGACAACCCCCGGCGCGGTGGTGATGAAAAACCAGCTGGTGGAGTTGATCCAGTATCTGCCGACGACGCTTAAGGTGGGAGCGCGGCCGCTCCTGATCGTGCCGCCGTGCATCAACAAATACTACATCCTCGATCTGCGGCACGACAATTCATTCGTGCGCCATTGCGTTGCGGCCGGACACACCGTGTTCATGGTGTCATGGCGCAATCCGCGCCAGGAACAAGCGCATCTGGGCTGGGACGACTACCTGCAACTCGGTGTGGTGGAGGCGATCGCGGCGGCGCGTCAGATTTGCGGCTCCACGACCATCAACGCACTCGGATTCTGCGTTGGCGGCACCATTCTCGCAAGCGCGCTGGCGGCTCTGGCCGCGCGTGGCGAACGACCGGTCGCGAGCCTGACGCTGCTGGCGACCCTGCTGGATTTCTCCGAAGTCGGGCAGTTGGCGGTGTTTGTCGACGCCGCCACGGTGGCCCTGCGCGAAGCGGCGCTTGCTGCCGGCGGCCTGTTGTCGGGCAAGGAACTGGCTGGCGCCTTCGCGGCCCTGCGGCCCAGGGAGTTGGTGTGGAACTATGTCAGCCATGGTTACCTGGAGGGCCACGCACCGCGTGCCTTCGACCTCTTGTACTGGAATGCCGACAGCACCAACCTGCCGGGACCGATGTATTGCTGGTACCTGCGCAACATGTACCTTGAAAACAGCCTCTCCAAACCTGGAGTCCTGCGATCGCTGGGCGAACCGGTGGATCTGACCAAACTGGAGATGCCGACTTATGTCGTGGCCACGCGTGAAGACCACATCGTGCCCTGGCGCTCCGCATTCGCAACCATTGGTCTGGTCTCTGGCGAAACGCGTTTTGTGCTGGGTGCTTCCGGGCATATCGCGGGCATTGTCAATCCGCCAGCGCAGGGCAGGCGCAGTTTCTGGTGCGGCAACGATGACGCCGTACCTCAGCCAATGCAAGCCCTGCCATGGCTCGCTGCGGCCAGCGAGATCGCGGGCAGTTGGTGGAGCGACTGGAGCGCATGGCTGGCGCGCTTCAAGGGACGCAGCGTGGCTGCGCGCGCGCATGCCGGCGATGCACATTACCCACCGCTGGGCACGGCGCCCGGAGAATATGTCAAAGTACGCATCTGACTGATTTTCAGTCCCATAATGATTTCTGACCGAAGGAGAAACGCAATGGCAAGAGTCGCATACGTAACGGGAGGCATGGGTGGCATTGGCACCGCGCTCTGCCAGCGCCTGCACAAGGACGGGTTTACCGTGATCGCCGGTTGCGGGCCGAGTCGCGATTACAACAAGTGGATCGGCGAGCAGAAGGCGCTGGGCTACACGTTTTACACCTCGGTGGGCAACGTCTCCGACTGGGACTCCACGGTGGAAGCATTCAAGAAGGCCAAAGCCGCACATGGGCCGATCGATGTGCTGGTCAACAACGCTGGCATCACGCGTGACGGTTCGTTTCGCAAGATGAGCAAGGCCGATTGGGATGCGGTGATGGACACCAACCTCAATTCGCTGTTCAACGTGACCAAGCAGGTGATCGACGACATGTGCGACCGCAACTTCGGGCGCATCATCAATATTTCTTCTGTCAACGGGCAGAAAGGCCAGTTTGGCCAGACCAACTATTCCACCGCCAAGGCTGCCATCCACGGCTTTTCCATGGCGTTGGCGCAGGAACTGGCCGGCAAGGGCGTTACAGTCAATACCGTGTCACCCGGCTATGTCGGAACCGACATGGTGCGGGCGATTCGCCCCGATGTGCTGGAGAAAATCGTCGCAACCATTCCGGTCAAGCGTCTTGGTCAGCCCGAGGAAATCGCCTCGATCGTGGCGTGGATTGCGTCGGATGATGGCGGCTATGCGACTGGCGCCGATTTCTCCCTGAATGGTGGCCTGCACATGGGTTGAGAGCCGCGTCGGGCACATGTATGTTGCGGGTTTTCGCGATCGGCGCACCGACGTCGACGGCGGGTTCTACACACCATCAGCATGTGCCGGGCGAGCCACGACAAGGCCTGCCAAACGTGTAGAATCCGCGTCTCTTTTTGCAGTGCGTCATTTGACCTGCGCCGTGCAAGGCCAGGACGCCGGTCGCACGCCCCCGCGCACATCGGGTGCATGTAAAAAACTCAACTACGTAGAGACGCTATGGCCGAGACCCGCCTGATCAAGAAGTATCCGAACCGTCGCCTGTACGACACGCAAACCAGCACTTACATCACGATCGTCGATGTCAAGCAGTTGGTGCTCGATCAGGAGGACTTCAAGGTGCTTGACGCCAAGTCGGGCGAGGATCTGACGCGGGCGATCCTGCTACAGATCATTCTTGACGAGGAAGCCGGCGGCAAGCCGATGTTCTCGGCGCCGGTGCTGTCGAACATCATCCGCTTTTACGGGCATGCCATGCAGGGCATGATGGGCACCTACCTGGAAAAGAACATCCAGGCTTTTCTGGATATCCAGGAACGCATGGCCGAGCAGTCCAAGGCCTTGTTCGCCGCCAACGGCAAGACTGCTCCGGGTGCCGGTGCCAGCCCGGATGCATGGGCGCAGTTTATGAATTTTCAGGGCCCGATGATGCAGGGCATGATGAGCAATTACATCGAGCAGAGCAAGAACATGTTCCTGCAGATGCAGGACCAGTTCCAGAACCAGGCCAAGACCATGTTCACCGGGTTTCCCTTTCCGGGTGACGCGGCCAAGAAGTAGGCGCGTATCGACATGGCCGCAAGGGCGCCTCGCGGCGCTCTTTGTTTTTCAGGTGTGATGACATGACCGACAGTAATACCAAAGCCGCAGCCGCCAGTCCGCCCAAGGTCGGTTTTGTTTC
>JAYVWK010000334.1:0-2939 GCA_043786185.1 Burkholderiales bacterium | reverse complement strand
CGGCCAACGCGGCGATCGCCGCCGGCACATCAGCCGGTTTCAAATATTCGAAGGCGGCGGATTTCATGCGGCGCGCCGATCCGCCAGGGTTTGCTGGCGTGCGCGTTCGATTTCGTCGAGCAGCCGATGCGGGGTCAGCGGCGTCTTTCTGACCTCGACGCCGATTGCCTTCAGGGCGTCGTTGACCGCATTGAAAATCGCCGCCGGCGGTGCGATCGCGCCGCCCTCGCCCATGCCCTTGATGCCGAACATGGTGTAGGGCGAAGGTGTTTCCATGTGAAAGATGCGCATGTCGGGAATTTCGGTCGGGCCCGGCAACAGGTAATCGGCCAGGGTCGAGGCATTGGGCTGGCCGTTGGCGTCGTACTGGATTTCTTCATACAGCGCCGTGCCGATGCCTTGCGCCACGCCGCCGATGGCCTGGCCTTCGACCACCATCGGGTTGACTAAGGTGCCGCAATCCTCGGCGATCACGTAGTCGAGTATCTCCACCGCGCCGGTGCCGGTATCGACAGCGACCGCCACCGCATGCGAGGCATAGCTGAAGGCGCCGGTATCGCGATCCGGCTTGTAGCTCACGCTCACCTCCAGGCCACGCCTATCGACGTCCAGCGGCGCGCGGTCCGGGCGCAGATACCAGACCGTGCAGACTTCCTTCAAGGCCACGGCACTGCCGTCGGGCGCGACCACGCCCAAGCTCTTGTCGAAGCGCGCCTCGCTCTCTGCGCACTTAAGCAGGTGGGCGCCGATTTTCACGATGCGCGGCAACAACTCCTGGCAGGCCTTGAGGGTGGCGCCGCCGCACATCACCATTGAGCGCGAGGCATAGGTGCCGGTCGAATAGGGCGTGGTGCCGGTGTCGCCGTGCGTGACCTTCACCTTGGAGACATCGATGCCAAGAATCTCGTGGGCCAGTTGCGCGAAGGTGGTCTCCATGCCCTGTCCATGCGAATGCACGCCGACCCGCACTTCCAGGCCGCCGTCGGGCGTCAACTTGACCGCGGCCTGGTCGTAGCCGGGCACCAGCGGCAGGCCCCAGGAGGCGAACACGCTGGTGCCATGCGCGGACTGCTCGCAATAGCTGGCGAAGCCGATGCCGATCTTGCGGCCGTCGGCCTCGCCGTCTTTTTGCCGCGCCAGCCACTTGTCGGCATCGAACTTTTCGCGCGCCAGCGCCAGCGCGCCGGGATAGTTGCCGCTGTCGTAATGTTTCTTGACCACGTTGTCGTAGGGCATCTGCTCTAAGCGCACCAGGTTTTTCATGCGCACTTCATACGGGTCCATGTCGACCGCACGGGCGATGGCATCGATCAGCAACTCCATCGCGAAGCACACGCCGGTACGCGCCACACCGCGATAGGGCATGAAGCCGGGCTTGTTGGTGGCCACGCAATAAGTGGTGCAGCGATAGCCGCGAAAGTCGTAGGGCCCCGGCAGGTTGCTGATCGCCTGACCCGGCTCCAGGCCGATGGTGAACGGCCAGTTCGAATAGGCGCCACCGTCGATGGTGATCTCCGCATCCAGCGCCAGCAAGCGACCCCTGTCATCTGCATAGGCGGTGAGCCGATAGCGGTGCTGGCGCGCGTTGGCGCCGGATACCAGATGCTCACGCCGGTCCTCGATCCAGCGAAACGGCTTGCGGTACTTCATCGCCAGCCAGGCCACCGCCAGCTCTTCCGGATGCACGATCACCTTGTAGCCAAAACCGCCGCCGACATCCGGCGCGATGATCCGTACCTGGCCTTCGTCAAGTCCCAAAAACTGCGCGATGCCGGTGCGCACGATATGCGGCGTCTGCGTCGAGTAGTACATCACCAGCATGTCGGCGCGCTCGTCCCAGTGCGCCACCACCGCCTTGCCTTCCATCGGCACCATCGCCTGGCGCGACAGTTCGACATCGCGCTTGACCACCACGCTGGCCTTTTTCGACAGCGCATCGAAATCGTTGTCGACCGAGAGGGTAAGGAACAGGTTGTCGTCCCAGTCTTCGTGCACGCGCACCGATTTCTCGAGCCGCGCGGCGTCCGAATCGACCAAGGCCGGCAATTCCTCGATGTCGAGCTCGACCAGTTCGGACAGGTCCTCGGCTTCGGCGCGGGTCTTCGCCACGCACATCACAACCGGCTCGCCGACAAAGCGCACCTTGCCGTGCGCCAATGGCGGCTGCGACGACAGCTTGTAGGTAGGCAGGGAGGAGGGCGAAGCGATGTCCTGCGCTTCCACCAGGTCTTCGCGCACGAACACCCGGCCCTCCGAGCCGGCCGGCTTGCGGATGGCGCGAATGCGCCCATGCGCCACCGGGCTCCTCAAGAACGCGACTTCCATCTGCCCCGGCAACACCACGTCGGAAACGTATTGGCCGCGCCCGTGCAGATGGCGCGAGTCTTCCTTGCGCGGGACGCGGGCACCGATGCCCTGGCCGGGCTTGCCGTGTTCTTCACTCATCTCGAATTCCTCAATGTCACGGCAACTGCGAATGGAAACTAGGCAGCCACCAACCCATGCACACCCGCATAGTCCGATGGCGCGGGCGATTTCCAGTCTCGCAGCAGCGCTGGATCGATAGCGTAAACCTCAACGCCCAGCGGTCGACAAACTTTCAGCGGGTCGGTGGCATTCGGCCCCCAGATCGGCACCGACATGTCGCCGTGCGGGCAGGTCGAAATCGCGCACAGTAGGTCGATCTCGGCGAAAAATTCGAAATAGTCGCCCTTCTTGCCGGGGCAGGGCTTGACGAAATACTGGTTGTGCTCCTTGGTCAGCCCCGTCACCTGGAACACATTCAACACGTCGTGCACGTCGTACTCGCCAAGGTGATGCGGGGCGATCGCGCGCACCAGGTTGGAGTGGCAGCAGACGTCCAACTCCTCACCGGTCAGGAGTTTGTGGATGTAGGGGTCGCAGCGCGTGCCCAGCAGGTCGTGGCAGCCGGCGCCGTC
>JAYVWK010000333.1:0-23092 GCA_043786185.1 Burkholderiales bacterium | reverse complement strand
GACCCGGCCGCTGTCGCTGACCATGCTGCTGATGGCGGTGGCGATGGTTGTCGTCATTTCGCTGCCGTCGATTTCCAAGAAGCGCGAGGAGACCTTCGTCGAGGATTAGCCAGGCGCTGTATGGTCGACATGCGGGGCGCATCATGGTGCGCCCCGTTTGTTTTTGGTAGGCTCGAATCATCTCCCGCATACTGTTCTCGGAGAAGTTGATGAAGTTCAAACACTGGTTTGCCGTAACTGTTCTGGCCGTCTGTTCCGCTTCGGCGTTCGCGCAGGCTTACCCCGCCAAGCCGATCCGCATGGTTGTCACTTTCCCGACCGGTGGCGCGCCGGACATCCTGGCGCGGCTGTTCAGCGAGAAGGCGGCGCTGGGCCAGGCGGTGGTGGTCGACAACAAGCCTGGCGCTGGCGGCAATATCGGCTCGGACATCGTCGCCAAGGCGCCGAACGACGGCTACACCCTGGTGATGGGCACCGTCGGTACACACTCGATCAATGGCGCGCTGTACGCCAAGATGTCCTACGACATGGTCAAGGACTTCACCCCGGTGTCGCTGCTGGCATCAGCTCCCAACCTGCTGGTGGTCAACAACGACCTGCCGGTCAGGAATGTGAGCGAACTGATCGCCTACATGAAGGCCAATCCGAACAAGCTGTCGTTTGGCTCACCCGGTATCGGCACCTCGGTGCACGTCAGCGGCGAGTTGTTCAAGTCGCTCACCGGCACTTCGATGACCCATGTGCCCTACAAAGGCCGGCAGTTCGCGATTCCCGACCTGATCGGCGGGCAAATCCAGTTGATGTTCGACAACATGCCGTCGGCCCTGCCGATGGTTAAGGAGGGCAAGATCCGCGCCCTGGCACAAACCACCGCCAGGCGTTCGCTGGCCGCACCCGAGGTGCCGACGGTGGCCGAGACCGTGCCCGGCTTCGAGGCCACCACCTGGTTCGCGGTCTTCGCGCCGGCCAATACACCGCGCGACATCGTCAACCGCCTGCAGGGCGAAATGGTGCGGGTGTTCAAGCTGCCGGATGTGCAGACCCGCCTGAAAACCCTTGGCCTGGATGCAGTGCTGTCGTCACCCGACGAACTGGCGCGCTATCAGGCCAGCGAGATCACCAAATGGGCCAAGGTGGTCAAGGATTCCGGCGCCCGAGCCGAGTAAGGGCAACATGATCAATCGTCGCCAGTTCAACCTGGCCGCCGCTGCCGCGCTTGCCGCCCCGCGCACTTTTGCACAGACGTATCCGGGCAAGCCGGTGCGGCTTGTGATTCCGTTTCCACCCGGTGGCGCGACCGATATCTTTGGACGCGTGCTGGCGCAAAAGCTGGGCGAATTGATGGGGCAACAGGTGGTGGTGGAAAACCGGCCCGGGGCCGGCGGCACGATCGGCTCCGATATGGTTGCCAAGGCCGCGCCCGACGGCTACACCATTTTGCTCGCCACCACCTCGACCCATTCGATCGGCCCGGCATTGAACCCGAAAATGCCCTACGACGCGAAAACGGATTTCGCACCGGTGATCCATATGGCCGACGCGGCCAATATCCTGATCGCCTCGCCGACCTTGCCGGTGAATAACCTCAAGGAACTGATCTCCCATGCCAAGGCGAATCCGGGCAAGCTCAACTTCGCCTCGTCAGGCAACGGCACCATCGTGCATCTGACCGGCGAGCAATTCAAGGCAGCCACCGGCACTTTCATCGTGCACATTCCCTACAAGGGCACGGCCCTGTCGATTCCCGACCTGATCGCGGGGCAGGTCGCGTTTGTGTTTGACAACATCGCCTCGGCCCTGCCGCACATTCGCGGCGGCAAGGTCAAGACGCTCGGTATTTCGGCGCTCAAACGATCGCCGCTGGTGCCGGACATTCCCACCATGGACGAAGCCGGGCTCAAAGGTTTCGAGAGCAACACCTATTTCGGTGTATTCGCGCCGGCCGGCACACCAGTGCCGATCATCCAGCGCCTGAATGCCGAGATCAACAAGGCCCTGCAGACCGCTGACTTCCGCGAGCGCCTGGGCGCGCTCGGTGCCGAACCTGTCGGTGGCCCGCCCGAACAACTGGCGCGCGCCGTGGCACGCGATACCGAAAAATACGCCGCCGTGATCAAGCGCGCCGGCATCAAACCCGACTGAACCGCGCGAGGATATTCATGCAATTCGACTGGAACTTCCCTTACGCCACCAAGCGCATCCCGGTGTTCGCGAAAAACGTGGTCGCCACCTCGCAGCCACTTGCTGTGCAAGCCGGTATCGACGCCTACCGTCGCGGCGGCAACGCGGTCGACGCGGCCCTGGCCACCGCGATCACGCTGACCATTGTCGAGCCGATCTCCAACGGGCTCGGCTCGGACGCGTTCTGCATCCTGTGGGATGGCAAGGAACTACACGGCCTGAATGCCTCGGGCCGTTCGCCGCAAGGCTGGACTCCGGATTACTTCAAGTCATTGGGCCCGAAGCCTGAGCGCGGCGCCAACAGCGTGACCGTGCCGGGCGCGGTCTCAGCCTGGCTTGCGCTGTCGGAAAAATTCGGCAAGCTGCCGTTCGAGGACCTGTTCGAATTCGCCATCCGCTATGCCAGCGACGGCTACCTGGTCAGTCCGATCGTCCATCAAAAATGGAAGGCGATGGAGCCGATTCTGAAAAGTCAGCCGGGATTCGCCGAGCATTTCCTGCCGAAAGGACGCACGCCGCATATCGGTGAGTCGTTCGTCCTCAAGGGGGCTGCGGATACGCTCACGAAAATCGCCCGCAGCAAGGGCCAAGCCTACTATCACGGCGAAGTCGCCGCGGCAATCGCCCGCCATTCGAAAGCCAGTGGGGGGGTGATGAGCGAGGCAGACCTGGCCGCCCACAGCTGCGGCTGGGTCACGCCGATCCAGAAGAACTACCGCGGCTACACCATGCACGAAATTCCGCCCAACGGCCAGGGCATCGCAGCCCTGATGGCGCTGGGCATGCTGGAGAATTTCGACCTGGCCGCGCTCGACCCCGATGGCCCCGAATCGCTGCACCTGCAGATCGAGGCGATGAAGCTGGCATTCGCCGACATCAACACCTATGTGTCGGATATTCGCTTCATGGAGAAGGTCACACCGGAGCACCTGCTCGACGACGCCTATCTCAAATCACGCGCCCGGCTGATCGACCCGAAGCGCGCGATCGACTTCAAGGCCGGCGCACCCGACAAGGGCGGCACTATTTACTTAACCGCCGCCGACGAGAATGGCATGATGGTGAGCTTCATCCAGTCCAATTTCATGGGCTTCGGTTCAGGGCTGGTCGCCCCTGGCGGCATCAGCCTGCAGAATCGCGGCGCCGGCTTTGTGCTGACCGACGGCCATCCCAACCAGGTCGGGCCCGGCAAGCGCCCCTTCCACACCATAATCCCGGCCCTTCTTACCAAGGACGGCAGGCCGCAAATGAGCTTCGGCGTGATGGGCGGCAACATGCAGCCGCAGGGCCACATCCAGACCCTGATCCGCATGCTCGACTACAAGCAGAACCCGCAGGCTGCCTGCGATGGCCCGCGCTGGCGCGTGGCCGGCGGCATGACGGTCAATTCGGAAGTGACCATGCGTGAGGCGACCATGCTGGCGCTGAAAGAGCGCGGCCACGCCATCGCCACGCTGAACGACCCCTACATGGATTTCGGCTCAGGTCAGTTTGCCTGGCGGCTGGAGGAAGAGGGCCGCTTCACCGGCTATATCGCGGCGTCCGACGCACGCAAGGACGGGCACGCCGCCGGGTATTGATGCCGACTGCGCTTGATGCCAGCGCTGCGCCGTCAAACGCCCTCAGCCTCGGGCGCCTCAACCTTGGTCTGGCGTGGCTCGGGCCGCACGACGGCCGGAGTCGCAAGCTGGCCGACCTTCTGCGCGTCACCTGCGGCTTTGAGCCGGTCACGCTCGGCCAGCACCTTGGCCGCGTAGCCGAAATCGTCCGCGCTGGCGCCGGAGTAGGCGCGCAAGCCGGATTCGGTATCACCGAATTTGCGCAGGTAATCCTTGAGAATCAGGGCACCGACGCGGATGTTGGCCACCGGGTTGAGCACTGCATTGCGTCCGCCCAGTTCTTCGAACTTGTCCAAATGAAAGCGCGGAATCACCTGCATCAGGCCAACCGCGCCCATGCCCGACTCGGCAAATGGGTTCATGCGCGACTCGATCGCCATCACCGCCAGGATCAGCAAGGGATCGACGCCAACATCGCGGCCTGTGAGAAAGGCTGCATTGACAATCCATTGGGTAGCGTCGGCGGCAACTTTGTATTTGCGCGCCAGGTAGGTGGAGATGCGTTGGTGTTCGGCGCTTTGCGCCACCGGCGGCGCGGCTGTGTCCGAGGCCAGCGCACGGGTTTCAGAGGCCAGGCTTGCCGGCTTGACCGCGTCCAACACCGGCAAGGCGTCGGCTGATGACGTTACGGGCTGTGCAGCGCGGATATTGCTGACCGCATCGACTTGCCACGCCACTAAGGCGATGACGCCTGTCACCATGAGAACATTCTTGACCACGCCAAAAAGCGCATGGGCGAATTGCTGAGCTACGAAATGCGTCATTGCTTGAACCTCCTATCTCTGCACGTTCGCCAAGCGCCGACATGAAGCGTCGGTGCAAGGAGAATGTGCTTCGCAGTCGAGGGTCTGGATCGGCGGCCTTTGGCCCCCGTGATTCCGCCAGACCGGAATCGCCGCGTGGAACGCCCATGTTTGGTTGGGGGCGATACCAGCAGCGCTTGGTATCAAACGCGAAAACCACAGCGCTCGATCATCAGGGAGTGACAGGCTTTGGCCGCAGTCGCGACACGCCAGCACTCAGGGCCGAATTGTAGGGAGTCAGTGAAGTATGGTCAACCCTCCGTTAGTCTTTTAAAATCAATTACTTATTATTATGCCTTTGGCATAAACCTGCGAAATCAGTCGCTTGGCGCTATACTTTGCCCGGTATTATTTTTTTGAAAGAAAAACTTGAAATATCAAGACCTTAGAGAATTTATCCAGGGATTGGAAGCGATTGGCGAGCTCAAACGCGTGCCTTTTGAGGTGTCGCCGCGGCTTGAAGTCACCGAGATTTGCGACCGCGTCTTGCGCGCCGGCGGTCCGGCATTGCTGTTCGAGCGACCTTCTGGCCACAACATGCCGATGTTGGCCAACCTGTTTGGCAACGTTAAGAGAGTAGCCTTGGGAATGGGCGTCGAAGCGGCCACCGAGGCAGAAGCTTTGTTGCGCCTGCGCGAAGTCGGCAAGTTGCTGGCGTTCCTCAAGGAACCTGAACCACCCAAGGGCCTGCGCGACGCCTGGGAAAAGTGGCCGGTCTTGCGGCAGGTTCTCAACATGGCGCCGAAGGTGATATCGAACCCGGGATGTCAGCAGGAGCGTCGCGAAGGCGCGGAAGTAGACCTTGGCGCGCTGCCGATCCAGACCTGCTGGCCCGGCGACGTGGGACCATTGATCACCTGGGGCCTGACGGTCACCCGCGGGCCGCACAAGACGCGCCATAACCTGGGCATCTATCGCCAGCAGGTGATCGGCCGCAATCAACTCATCATGCGCTGGCTGGCCCATCGCGGTGGCGCACTGGACTTTCGTGAGCATGCACTCACTTCACCCGGAGTGCCGTTCCCGCTCGCAGTCGTGCTCGGTTGCGATCCCGCCACCATGTTGGGGGCGGTAACCCCGGTGCCCGACTCGCTCAGCGAATACCAGTTCGCGGGCCTCTTGCGTGGCGCGCGCACCGAACTGGGTAAATGTCTGGGTTCCGATCTGCAGGTACCGGCCACGGCGGAGATCGTGCTGGAAGGCTCGATTCGTCCTGATGCCGCCGACCCGAGCGGATTCGAAAGCGCTGTCGAAGGCCCGTTTGGCGACCACACCGGTTACTACAACGAGACCGAGCGCTTCCCGGTATTCACCATCGACCGCATGACCTCAAGGCGCGCACCGATATATCACACCACCTACACCGGCAAACCGCCGGATGAACCGGCCATGCTGGGGGTGGCTTTGAACGAGGTCTTTGTGCCGCTGTTGACGCGGCAGTTTCCGGAAATCACCGATTTTTACCTGCCGCCGGAAGGCTGCTCTTATCGGCTGGCAGTGGTAAGCATGAAAAAGGCCTATCCAGGCCATGCCAAGCGCGTGATGTTCGGGGTCTGGAGCTTCCTGCGCCAGTTCATGTACACCAAGTTCATCATCGTGACCGATGACGACATCAACATCCGCGACTGGCGCGAAGTGATCTGGGCCATGACCACGCGCGTCGACCCGGCGCGTGATGCGTTGATCGTCGAAAACACGCCGATCGACTATCTCGACTTCGCCTCGCCGGTAGCGGGGTTGGGGTCCAAAATGGGCTTGGACGCGACCAACAAACTGCCGGCGGAGACCAGCCGCGAATGGGGCCGGCCGATCGCCATGGATACGGACGTAAGGAAACGGGTGGACACGCTCATGCAGCAGCTCGGGCTGTGAGCCCAGCCGCCTTAAGCGCTACCCGCGATCGTCCTGGCTCGAGGCGGCGTAATGGCGGAATAGCTGCACAGTGCGCCACGCGGCGAACGCAAAACCCGCATAACGCAATGCACGCATCAGGCGGCCGTTGTGAAGGCCGCGCGATGCCAGGAACGCCGCTATCGGCGCCACCCAGGCCGGGTTGCGCCAAGTCTGGAAAATGCGCGCACCGATCATCGCAAAATTGGCCGGCTTGCGCAGGCGCCGCAGTTCGCGCAGGTGATCGGTCAACTCGATGCGCTCAATGCGCGCCAGAAGCAACAACTCTTCCTTGCGCCGCGCGCGCGCTTCAGTCTTGACGGACACGGTTAAGCGCCTCGATATCGGCCTTCAGTTCAGCCATGGTTGCCTCGAACATCGGCGGTCGCGCAGCCAGGCTGGCTTGCAGGCGCCAGAGGCACAGGACGACACCGCCCCCATATAAGAGAATCAAGCCCAAAATCGCCTGGTAGCGATGGGTGTGCCAGAAGTGCGCAAGCACCAGCACGTTGAGCATCAACAGCGCCAGGCCAGCGAACAACAGCACGAAGGCCGCAAGCAATGCCAATTGCGCGGCGCGTTCTTTCTCTTCAGAAAGCTCGATACCGAACAGCTCGAGCCGGGTGCGCAGCAGCCCGATCAGCGCCGGGCCGATGCTGCGCAGCGAATGCAACACGCCGCCTGGCGGCGCCTCGCCTGCGGCGCTGCGCCCGCTGCCGTTCTGGTCAGGCATGCCGCGCGCGAAATCTATTTGCGGTTGACCAAGAGGCCCAGAAGGAAGCCGACGCCGGCGGCGATGCCGATGGCCTTCCACGGGTTGTCATGCACGAAATCATCGGTGGCGCGGGCGGCGGCCTTGGCGCGGTCGGCCACCACTTCCTGCACATCACCCATTTTTTCCTTTGCGCTGCGCAGCTTGATACGCAGTTTCTCGCCCAGCTCGGTGGCCTTCTCGCCAGTGGCGGAAGCCATCGCCTTGACGATATCGTCAGCGTCGGACATCAGGGTCTTGACATCGGTAATCAGCTTGTCACGGTTGGCATCGGTGTTCATCGCTCTAATCTCCAGATAGACAATCAGGTAAACAATAATTATAGGACGCCTTCAGACAAGCTGAAAGCGATTCCTGATATGCCGCCGACCTGTCATGTGCGGCTCAACCGATCCGAAGACCGGCGCCATGCCCCGTTGCCGACTGCAAGTCGACATCTCAATCCGAAAGGCCATCGCGGCGCTCAAAAAGAGTACTTGAGACTTACTGCCCATTGATCGGCTTTGACAGGGCCTTGGCCGGCACCACCGACGCCACCGAAATTCTCGTACTCGAAACGCAAACCAAATCCGCGCCCGACGCTATACCCCAGGCCCAGGCCCAACAACAAATCCGAACGCTCGACACCCTGCACGCCCCACGGCGAAACCGCCAATGGACCGGACACCCGCCCAAGTTCTGCCATTTTGTGGCCGACGCCCAGTCGGCCTGTCAGCGACCAGCTCTTGCCAAGCGCCACGCTACTGGTACCGGCCAAGGACCAGGCGCGCATGCGTACGTCACCGGCGGCTGACAAACCTGGGACCCCGTAAGCAGAACCATAACGTCCGAGATCTCCGTATGCGGCCTCCAGCCCGAAAGACGGGCTGAACTGGTAGCCGGCCAGCAATTTCCAGGCGGCACCACGGTTGAACGCAGCGCCGCCGGGCGGCAGCGGGTCAGTGGTCACCAAGGTAACGATAGGCGGCGCCGGCGCAACGCTTTGGGTCTGCGCGAATACCGACGTGGCAGCCAATAGCGCCAATAGACTTGCCACCGGTAATCGCAAGCAACCGTGCACCAATCGTACTCCAGTGATTTTCAACGCCCGCGCCGTCAGCGCCGGCACCGACCGCAGGACTCATGATACACATCCCAACCAGTTTTCGGCTGAGTCCAAGACGCAAAATTCCGTTTCAAACGGGGGAAAACCAAAAACATGTCTGTGTCGAAACAGTCATTTCCTTGGTGATCGGCAATAGCGTTCCTGCTTAGGCCTCGGCGTATACCCACTGCAAAAGCGCATCCTGCAGTGCCTGCACACCTTCCAGATTGGGATGGTTGACGATGCAAACCACCGCAAAGCGCCGGCCCGAAGCGGCAAGCACGTAGCCGCCGATCGAGCGCACATCATTCAGGCTACCGGTCTTGATGTGCGCCTGGCCGGCAACGTCGCGCGTCTTCAGGCGGCGCCGCATGGTGCCGTCGTAGGCCACCAGCGGCATCGAAGCCATGAACTCGGGCATCACCGGGCTGCGATAGGCCGCCACCAGCAACCGTCCGAGACTGCCGGCTGAAATGCGCTCCAGGCGCGACAGGCCGGAGCCATTTTCCATCACCAACTCGTCGCCCCCTAGTTTCTTGTCGACAAGCCAGGTCTTGACCGCACGTGCCGAGCGCTCCGGATTGCCCGGCAGTTTGAGCAGCTCGGCGGACAAGGTCAAAAACAACTGGCGCGCCATCACATTGTTGGAAAACTTGTTGATGTCGCGCGCGATCTCGGACAGGCTTTGCGAATCCGCTTCGTGCAGCAAGCGCGCGCCCGCCTGCAGCGGTCCCTCGCGCACCTCGCCGGCCAGCGTGCCCCCGACCTCGCCCCACAGTGAGCGCAGTACCGCGCCGGTGTACTGCAGCGGGCTCAATTCGAACGGGTGCAACCACCAGGTCCGAACGCCACAACTACTTGCATAAGTGCCGGTCAAGACAATGCCAGTCGCGTCGATCTTCGGCTTGACGGGATAGGCACGGAAATCAATGCATGGCCCGGTCGTGGCCCGCACCGCCGAGCGCAGCGGCAAGCCCGCCACACGCGGCTCGACCGACACGTTGACCTGGCCACCATCATCAGGCGCGAAGGTCAGTGCAAACGACTTGAAATTGATCAGCAGCGCATCCGGCCCGGCGTTGTAGGCGCGCAACGGATCGCCGTCGAACTTGCCCGGATCGAAGCCGCTGGCGTCGAATGCGCCGCGATCCAGGATGATGTTGCCGCGGATCTCACGCACTCCGCGCGCGCGCAAGGCCTTGAGCGCCAGCCAGAGTTGCTCCTGGGAAAGCTTGGGGTCGCCCGAGCCGCGAATCACCAGGTCGCCTTCGAGCGCGTCGCCGCGCCGCGACCCGGTCTCGTAAAAACGGGTCTTCCAGATGAAGCTGGGGCCCAATAGTTCAAGCGCGGCATAAGTGGTGACCAGCTTCATCACCGATGCCGGGTTCAACGGACGGTCCGCATTGAGCGACAGGGTCGGCTTGGCCGCACCGACTTCCTGTACAAACAATCCGAGCGCACCTGCAGGCAGGCGGGCGGCGCGAATCGCGTTGGCGATCGCCGGCGGCAGCGCCGCCAGGGGCGCGGGATCGACCTCGCCGTTGGGTGCGGGTGCGGCCGCGGAAGATGTGGGGCCGGGCGTCGGCGTGGCTATTTGCGCGGATAGCGGCACGACCACGACCAGATTGGCGGTAACCGCCAGGCAAAGAATTACTATGGCCTTGCGCACGTTGACTGGAATCAGGGGCAAGGCCGCATTATCCCACGCGACCATGTGCCGCCACGCAACAAGGCAGTATCAGGTGCCTTCCTTGAGCCGCTTGATCACGTCAAAGCCAACCCGCTCCCAATCGCTGCCGCTCTGGATCACCCGGCTCAGGCGAATCCTGAACAGGTCGCGGCCCGGGCGCATCGTGTAGGTCTGGGTGGGATCGAAGCTGCCGCCCGCCAGAATGATCGAATCCGCCAGACCGCGCGCCTCGTCACCGAAGATGAAGAAGGCCACCACGCCTGCGCACGCGGGCGCGCCATCGGCCGCCTCTTGCTGCAGATGCACGGCACGCCAGCTATCGGCCAGCCGCCGTACCCCGACATCCGAGCCCTGTGCCGACGGCGCCACGCGCACCGCGGTGCCCAGCACCCAGCCCGATTCCTGCGGGTCCGCAAAAACCGCGAGGCTGCCCTTTTCGATCGGCCGTGCCAGCCCACTCACCTTGAATCCGGCGCCGGTGGGCGAACGATCGACCAGGGTCCATTGCTCGGGCACTGCGCCGCCGTCCGCCACGCGCAGGCATTGCGCAAAGCCTGCTATCGCGGCCACTTCAAGCGCATCGATGCGCCGTCGCCCGCTGTCGCGCCCGGAATGCCGCACAGCCACGTAATCCCAGTAACGGCTCAACTGATGCAGGGCATCGTGGTACTCGAACAATGGGTTCGAGGCATACAGGCCGATGGTCGCCACGCTGATCTGCCGGAAATAATCCGAACGACCGGCCGACACGCGCTCAGCCAGGCGCGCATGGTCGAAGTAGCGTGCCGCCGCCAGCGTTTTGTCCGGAGTTATCACCTCAAGCCCGGCCCCGCCTGCGAGATCAACCGCGAAATAGTGGCGTCCGGCAGCGAATTCCCGCTCCAGCACGATACCGCGCGACCAGGAATCCAGCCAGTCGAAGCACTTGTCGATCTGGCGCGCCGACATGCCGTTGCCCGCCAGGGTGGACAACAGCAACAGCCGCAGATACAGCGTTTCATTGGAAGCGCCCAGATCGTTGACCAGCGAGACATCGCCGGCGGCCTCGGCACGCGTGAACATCTGGTGCGCATGACTCCAGGTGGGCGCAGCGATCGGTTCCGACACCAGCAGGCAGCACAGCGCATGCAACCCGGCCAGGCGCAGGGCGCGGGTCACGATGGCGGTGCTGCCCGGGGTCTGGCAGGCGCGCGCCATCGCCATCAGCAACAGATAGCACAGCGGACGCAGATCGGTTTCCGCCGACAGGGCGGCAGCGCCGCTGCGGCGGCGGCGCGCACGCTGCTGCGCCAGGCGCTGTTCAAGTTCATCGTCAAGCGCGACCAGAAGGCGGGTCTCGATGTGCTCGGCCACCAGCCATGCTTCGACCACCGGCAACGCGCGCGCCGAGAATTCGACGTCGGCCAGTTGGCGCCACGGAATCTCATCAGCGGGGGCAAGCGACGAAATCGGCGTGCTCATTGGGTAACCTCAGCGCTGCGCGCTGCGGTATTCGCCTTGGGAGCGCCCCGGCGGCTCATGCGCCCCTCGCCAGAGCAGGGGCAGGGGCAGGCAGGTCGCGTACCGAATCCGCCACCTTTTGCCCGAGCACATACTTGGTCATGTCAAGGGTCGAACCCAGCCAGTTCGACGGCGTGTCAAGATCCAGCCCGGGCACTTTGTCGCCTTCGAAGGTCGGCTCGTGCGGGTCGAGCAGGCGGCCGTAGGCCGCGATCAGTTGCCAATGGGTGCCGCTATCCGGATACTGGCCGCGAAAGGCGCGCGCCACGATCGCATACTCTGTGACCCGCCGCTCCATGCGCAATATCTCAAGCAGGGCCAGGTGAATGCGCATCGGATCACTTGAGCGGTACAGCGCGTACTCCAGAAAACTGATCGCCTTGCCGGGGTCGAAATCCTCCTGGTAATAGGTGCGTGCCAGACCGATGATCGAGCGCGGGTCGTCGAGCTTGACCCGCCCAAGAGCGATTTCCGGAAAAAGCTTGCGCTCGAACTCCGCGAAGTACCGCGCACTGCGCGCACGCGCGCCGGCATCGTCGCCCGAAACCATGGCAACTGCGGGAGACTCATCGATCGCCAAGTCCATGACCATGGCCTGGTCGGCGAGAACCAGCGCGCGCGCTTCGATGCTGGCGCCCGGAATCGCGCTTGGCAGGTCCGCACCGGACAGCGCCTTTTCACGCCCGGTGGGTATCCGCCTGGTGCCGGACACCTGCGCACTGGTACCGCTGCCGTCACCATCGGCAAGCAGCGCCGATTCCGGCAAATAAAACTCGGTCTCGTCCGCGCCGGCGGTCTTCAAGGGTGGCTGGGCTGCGGGCACTGCCACCAAGTTGGGCGGCACTGGCGGCGCTGTCGGAGCCGCTGCCGGCGCGCGTAGCGGGGCGGAACCGGGGGCGGCTGGCACGGACGCCGCGGGCATCTCGATAGGGGGCCGAGACTTGGCCGGCGGCGCAACATGCGGGGCCACGGCTGGTGCCGCGCCGTCGCCATCTTGCGCGCTCCGGGTAGCCGCTGCGCCCGCATCTTCACTGCGGTCGAGCACGACCGTACGTTGATAGCTTTCCTGCGCGGGAGCCACCGGAGACGAGCGCCACTGCTGGTATGAAACATCGGCGTCGCCCCCTGTTTCCGGCGCGGCCGCAGGCGTCGCGGGCGCGGTTGCGGGCGCCGCCTGCCACAAGCGCTCGCGCCTGCCGCGTTGCTCGGAGGCCAGCCGATAGCGCCAGAACAGGATGGCGGCCAGCGCCGCGCACAACAAAAACGCCACCAGCAGCGCCGCACCATTCAACCAGGCAGCAAGACGACGATTTTCCGCCGCCAGGTTGCGCGCACGGTCTTCAGCCACACGGCGCGCGTTTTCGATTTCACCGACTTCCTTGCGCAAAACGCCCATGCCGCCTTCCAGCGCAAGCAGACGCGTCTGCATTTGCAGCGCTTCAGCGAACGGATTGTCGGACAGGCGAATGCGCGCTTCGGCACGCAGCTTGTCAGTCTCGCCGACGCCAAGAGTGCGCGCCGGCGCAACCAGGCTCATCAACTCGTCACTGCGCTTGAGCGGCTGGTTCAGAGGTTCGCCGGCCTCCGCAGCCGTCGCTTGCGACAGCGTCAGCCGATACCCGGGCGCGGGTTTGCCGACAGCCGGTTTGCGTGCGGCCGCTCTGATGGAGTCGCGGGCCGGCCGGTCTCCCGGCGGCGCCAACCGCAGCGACGGCAAGGAACGCAACGCGCCACCAGCCGCGCCGGCATCGCCTGCCGGTGGTGTGGCGACGCGGCGCATCACACGCGGCTCGCCGCGTCGCACGCTTGTCGAAGCCATAGGCGGCACCGGCACGGCAGCCAGCGGTACCGCTACAGTTGCCGGGACTGGTTCAATGTTAACCGGCGGCGCGTCAAGCAACACCACATACTCGCGCACCAGCAGCGTTTGCGGCCCGCAATCGATCGTCAGGCGAATGCGCACCGCCGGTTCATGTACCAGCGTGCGCGTGCGGATGACGATCTCGCCACCAGCCGCCGATTGTGTGATCTCGAAGCGCACATTTGCCAGCAAGGGAACATGCTGGTTTCTGGAGGGCGCGTCCTGGTGACCGCGGATGCACTGCTGTGACAACACTTCGTCGGCAGTTGCGGTAAACGGCAACACGGCCTCGAATGCGCTGCCTATGGCCGACCGCACCTTGAGATCCCCCAGGGATAGGGCGGAAGCAGCGGCGCACGCGCCGAGCGCCAACAAGCCTGCAAGCCACTGTAGGTTCACGAAAAGCAAAATATGGCGACAGGCATGAGCGCAAAGCGCGCGCATGCCACAACTGTTTCCGAATGATTGCGCAACCAAAGGTCGCCTATCGCGCGTCGCAAAAATCATAAAAACCGCGTCAAAACCCGACTTTGGTCACGCATTTTGCAATTCTCGACAACAGCGGCCCCCTCCTTCAAGACCCGGACTTTATCCTATTTGTGCAATCCGATGGAAAGTCATCAGTGCAGGGCGCCCGCCGTCAGCGTGGCATCCGGTTGCAGCAAAGCGGTTGCCGGATAAGCATGGGTGGCCGCGGTTGCGGCCCGGCTCTCGGCTTGCGCATGCAAGCTCTGGTGCATCTGGTACAGGAACCACAGCTCTTCCATCACGTCGGGCGGGAAACCCTGGCGGCCGCCGCGGTCATCGACGATCAGCTGATTGATCTCGGCAGCCAGCTCCGGTCGCGACCAGCCTTCGATCATGCGTACCATCAGGCGCGGGTATTGTGATTCGAGGTCGGACGGATGCTCGGCTTCGAAACTGCCGTATTGGTAGGCGTCACCGTACAGCAGGCTCATCCACACCGGCGCGTTGGCCGGTGCTTGTGCCGGCCTGCCAGGCGCGACTGACAGCGGCGCTGCGCGACCCTGATCCGCTGGCGCATGCTCGCAGTCACGTTCGTCGCTTATCGCCGGCACCAGCGCATGATCCTCCGCCTCCACCTCCGCAGTCTCGCCCACGGCGGACTCGCCGCACAGCGAGCGCACGATATCGGTAACCGAAGTGGCGGTCGCATCGGCACGCGCAGCGGTCTCGCTGGCATCGGCGCTGAGCGTACGACCGCGCGGAACCACCAGGCACACCCGGGAAATGCGCGGCGCCCGCGGCCGCTTGAGGGCGCGCAGCAAATGCAGTCCGTCGAAATCGGCGCCATTCAAGCCGAGTACCACCCACGCGGGACGACGTTCCCGTATCAGGCATTCGACGCTTTCGAGTTCGGCGCTTTCGAGCAACTCGAAGCCGCGTCCGGCGAGAACGCGCCGCCAGTTTGCCCGCACGCGGGCTTCGGCGTGCACCAGGAGTGCGACCGGCAGGAGTCCAACATCCGGTACCGCCGCCAAACCGGCCGTTGGCGCCGGTTCCGGTGGCGGCAAGGCAGGCGCAGCCGACGACTCGGTATCTACAAGCGGCGCCGTGCCGGCTTCGACTGGCGACAGCAGCCCCATTTCGCAAAGGGTGGAAAGCCACAGTTCGAGGTCATTACCGTCGATATGCGGCACCTGGCTTGCCACCTGCGCGAAAGTAACCGGTGCGACGCTGGCGATTGCCAGAATGCCCAGAAACGCCGGCGAGGCGCCGCTGCGTGCGGCCAAGCGCTTGGCACCATCGTCGGTGATGCGATATTCCCAGGCATCGCGAAACACGTTTACGCCGCCAAAGCCGCCGCGGGCCGCGAAGAGTAGTCCGGGGTCAGAAGATTTCGCCATGGTTCGATTCATCGTTTGCATTCCGCATCGTGCATTCTGTTTGGTCGCTGAGGGCGCGGCAGTCGCATGGGTTCGCACCGTCTGCCACCGCACTTGTCGTAACGGCCGCCGGTAGAAATTCTTGAGTTCGGCTTGATTTTTCAGGAATCGATCCTATAATTAGCACTCGTTGGCATTGAGTGCTAACAATCGCAATTCCGAGTTGGACCAAAGGTGGGAGATTTCCCTGACCGCGTTCAGAACGGAGCGAATCGAAAAACCCCGTCCCATCGTCCGCATCTGGACTATTCGTGGACAACTTATTGTTTTTAAAGGAGTTTAGAATGGCTTTGAAGATCCGTCCTTTGCATGACCGCGTGGTTGTGAAGCGCCTCGAGAACGAGACCAAAACCGCTTCCGGCATCGTCATTCCCGATAACGCAGCCGAAAAGCCCGATCAGGGTGAAGTCATCGCTGTTGGCCCCGGCAAGCGTGGCGACGACGGCAAGCTGTTCGCCCCGGACGTCAAGCCCGGCGATCGCATTCTGTTCGGCAAGTACGCTGGGTCCACCGTCAAGATCGACGGCGACGAAATCCTGGTGCTGCGCGAGGAAGACATCCTCGGCGTCCTGGCTTGAATCCGCCACCCATCCGTTTCCAGCAATCAAATAGCAATAGGAGTCATTAGACATGGCAGCCAAACAAGTACTGTTCCACGAGAACGCGCGCCACAAGATGTTGAACGGCCTGAACATCCTGGCCGACGCGGTCAAAGTTACCCTCGGCCCGAAAGGCCGCAACGTAGTGCTCGAGCGCTCTTTCGGCGCCCCTACCGTCACCAAGGACGGCGTCTCGGTTGCCAAGGAAATCGAACTGAAGGACAAGTTCGAAAACATGGGCGCACAGATGGTCAAGGAAGTCGCTTCCAAGACCTCCGACGTTGCCGGTGACGGCACCACCACCGCGACCGTGCTGGCACAAGCCATCGTGCGCGAAGGCCTGAAATCAGTGGCCGCCGGCATGAACCCGATGGATCTGAAGCGCGGCATCGACAAGGCAGTGATCGCGATCACCGCCGAACTCAAGAAAATCTCCAAGCCCACCACTACGAGCAAGGAAATCGCCCAGGTCGGCGCCATTTCGGCCAACTCGGACGAATCCATCGGCCAGCGCATCGCCGAAGCCATGGACAAAGTCGGCAAGGAAGGCGTGATCACCGTTGAAGACGGCAAGAGCTTAGATGACGAACTCGAAGTCGTTGAAGGCATGCAGTTCGACCGCGGCTATCTGTCGCCCTACTTTATCAACAATGCCGAGAAGCAGCAGTCGCTGCTCGACAACCCGTACATTCTTCTGCACGACAAGAAGATCTCCAACATTCGCGAACTGCTGCCGATCTTAGAGCAAGTCGCCAAGGCTGGGCGTCCGCTCCTGATCATCGCCGAAGAAATCGAAGGCGAAGCGCTGGCCACCCTGGTGGTCAACAACATCCGCGGCATTCTCAAGACCTGCGGCGTCAAGGCTCCTGGTTTCGGCGATCGCCGCAAAGCCATGCTCGAAGACATCGCGATTCTCACCGGCGCCACCGTGATCGCCGAGGAAGTCGGCCTGACGCTCGAAAAAGCCACCCTGAAGGATCTGGGCCAGGCCAAGCGGGTTGAAGTCGGCAAGGAAGAAACCACCCTGATCGACGGTTCGGGCGACTCCAAGAACATCGAAGCCCGCGTCAAGCAGGTGCGCGTGCAGATCGACGAGGCCACCAGCGACTACGATCGCGAGAAGTTGCAGGAACGCGTGGCCAAGCTGGCCGGCGGTGTTGCACTGATCAAGGTTGGCGCCGCCACCGAAGTCGAGATGAAAGAAAAGAAAGCCCGCGTTGAAGATGCGCTGCACGCCACCCGTGCAGCCGTCGAGGAAGGCATCGTCGCCGGCGGCGGCGTGGCATTCCTGCGTGCCAAGCAGGCCATCACCAAGCTCAAGGGCGATAACGCCGACCAGGACGCCGGCATCGCGATTGTCATGCGTGCGGTGGAAGAGCCCCTGCGTATCATCGTCGCTAACGCCGGCGGCGAGCCTTCGGTTGTGCTCAACAAGGTGCTCGAAGGCAAGGGCAACTTCGGCTACAACGCGCAGAACGACACGTATGGCGACTTAGTTGAAATGGGCGTGCTCGATCCGACCAAGGTGACCCGCACCGCGCTGCAAAATGCGGCTTCGGTAGCCGGCCTGATGCTGACGACCGATGCGATGGTCGGCGAGCTGCCGGAAGACAAGTCTGGCGGCGGCGGCATGGGTGGTGGTATGGGTGGTGGTATGGGCGGCATGGGTGGTATGGGCGGGATGGATATGTAAGAGCGATCGGCGAAAAGTACAAACCTACTTTTCGCCGGCTTTTGCGTGCAGTAAATCGGACGGCGAAGCCGCACGATTTACTGACCAAACTGCTACGAACAAAAAGCCCGCGGGAAACCGCGGGCTTTTTGTTTTTGCGCCGCTGCGGCGTCGCTGCTCTGGGGCGGCCTTGGCGCAACCGCGCTTGGCGCAGCACCAGCGCTTCAGCGCTTGCGGGCGGGATCGGCGCTTGGGGCGTTGCGCCTTCCCGTGGATTCTGATGTCAGTCGGCGCGAATCCCGAGTCGCTTGACCACCGCGCCATAGCGATCAAAATCGGCGCGCATCACCGACACCAGTTCAGCGGTCGTGCTGCCTACCGGGTCGGCACCCAGGGCCAGCAGTTTTTCGCGTACGTCAGGCATCGCCAGGGCGCGCGCGACATCGGCCTGGATGCGCTCCGCGATCGGCCGCGGCAGCCCTGCCGGTGCCATCAGCGCATACCACGACACCGCTTCGAATCCACTGAAGCCGCCCGCCTCGTTCATGGTGGGCAGCGCGGGCAACACACTTGTACGCCTGGCGGCAGCTACGCCCAGTGCGCGCAGCTTGCCGCTCTGGATATGCGCCAGCACTGATGGCAGTTGCGCCACCATCACCTGCGCATGCCCGCCCAGCACATCGCGCACGGCATCGCCCACACCCTTGTAGGCGATATGCGCGATGTCGATGCTCGCCATCGATTTGAGGATCTCGCCGCCCAGATGCGCCTGGGTGCCATTGCCCCCTGAAGCGAAGCTCAGGCTACCGGGCTTTTGCTTCAAGAGTGCGATCATCTCGGCAAGGGTCGCGACAGGCACCGTTGCATTGACCACCAGCACATTCTGCACTGAGGCGACCAGCGTGATCGGGGTCAGCTCCTTGAAGACGTCGAGCTGGAAATTCGGGTACAGGTGAGGGTTGACCGCCAGGTTGCCGACTGGCGCCGACACCAGGGTATAGCCATCCGGCGCGGACCGCGCCGCGGCCTCCATGCCGATGTTGCCGGCCGCACCGGTGCGGTTCTCGATCACCACCGGCTGGCCCCAGATCTCGGCCAGTTTGGTGCCGACCAGGCGCGGCAGGGAGTCGGCGGCGCCACCGGGGCCGAACGGCACGATGACCTTGACCGGGCGGGCAGGGAAAGTTTGTGCAACAGCCGCCAAGCTGCTCACAGCTGCCGTCAACGCAAGCGCGCCCAAGCCTACAAGTCGGAGCAAGTTCATCGCAGTCCTCTCATTCGGTTAATCGTTTCCAGGGAGTTTCGTCATTGCCATGCAGGCGTATAATATCGCGCCAATGCACCAGGTCTTCACGGCCAGGCCGGCGGCGTATCCACCAGTGCCGCTCGATCGAACTGCAAGCGAAACAGCGCCGGGTCAGGCGCTACGAAATCGGCCAGCAGCAGCGTGGCGCGTGCCGCCGCCAGTTCGGGAGCGGCAATGGCCGCCTTGAAAGCGTTGCGCAAACGCACCAGATCGTCCTGCGACAGCGCCGCGGTGGCGACAATCGGCGGCATCGGGGTCGGAGCGGTAGTGGCGACAATGCGCACCTGCGCGGCGTACTCCGGCTCGGAATGGCGTATCAGGTCATGCACATAGCCATCGAGCGGGCCGACATCGATGCGGTTCTCGGCGATCGCCTGGATGATGCCGCGCGCATTCACCAGACCGCCGGTGATGCTGGCGTAGGGCTGCGGGCTGCCCGGATGCTGTGTCAACAGGTGGTGGCGAAACGCGTAGTAGCCGGACTGCGAATCCTTGAGCGTGTAACCGGCGCGCTGCCCAAAGGTATCGTCAAGGGTCTTGAACGCTGAGTTCGCACCCACCACGAGGTCGGTGCAATACACCGCACGACCGCCATAGCGCGGCAGCGACGGCAGCGGCTGCGCCAGAATCACCGGTTCGACCGAACGGCGCGAAAAAGGCAGGCCGCACATCATCACAGCGCCCAAATCGTCGCGCGCCCAAAGGTCCGACAACACGTTCGGCGGCGCGTGCTCTATCTGCACAGCATCGACCCGCGAATTTTCAAGCACCCAGTCGAAAAGACTTGTCCATGCCGCCTTGGAAGCCGGCGTAACCGAGTACATGCGGGCATTGGCGATCAAACTCATGGGCGGGTCCTGTTCAGAAGTGTGCCGGGAGGCAAATTCAAAAGCGTCGCACGCCCAAACCAGCCGCCGCTGCGCGCGAACGGCAACTTGTAGGATTGCTCACACTGCCCCCAGCGCCCCGCTACGCTCTCGCAACACGCGCTGGATCGCCCGCACGATGCCCTGGTAGCCGGTGCAGCGGCACAGGTTGCCGGCCAGTTCGATACGAATGCGCGCCTCGTCGGCATCCTTCACCAGATGCGGCAGGCGCTGCACGATGTCGCGCGCGGTGATCAGCATGCCGGGCGTGCAGTAGCCGCATTGCAGGGCGTGCTCAGCGGTGAAGGCGGCGCGCAGCTGCGCCATGATCACGTCGTCATCGAAGCCCTCGATGGTGCGTACCGAGGCGCCTTCGCAGCGCACCGCGAACTGGATGCAGGAGCGCGCCGGTGCGCCGTCGAGTTCGATGGTGCAGGCGCCGCACACGCCGTGCTCGCAGCCCAGGTGGGTACCGGTCAGGCCTTCGTGCTCGCGCAGGAAATCCGCCAGATGGGTGCGCGGCTCGACCGCGGCCGAGACGGGTTGGCCGTTGATGGTGAGGTTGATGGTCTTCATGCCTTGGCCTGTGCCAGCGCGCGCTTCAAGGCCACGGCATGCATCTGGAATTCATAGGGTTCGTCGCAGCCGGCGGCGTGCACTTCGGCGGCAATCGCAGTAGCGTCACCGGCCAGCACCGCGGCGATGTTCTGCACCAGGTGCGGCGCGCCGGCGGTCGCGCCGATGACCGCGCGGCGCACGCCGCGCGACGGGTCCAGCAACACCGCGCCGATCGCCTCGGCGAATTCGCCCACCTTGCGGCAGAACTTGTAGTAGCCGAACTTGGTGCCTGGGCCGCACTTGGCAATGCGCACGCCCGAGAGGATTTCGTCGTCCGCCAGCGCGGTGCTGAATGCCGCCTGCATGAAATCGCCAGAGGCTACCTCGCGCCGGCCGCTTGGGCCCTCGATCAGGTACACGGCGTCCAGCAGCAACATGGTGTTGACCCAGTCAGCGGCCGGGTCGGCATGCGCGAGGCTGCCGCCCAGCGTGCCGCGATTACGCACCGCGCGGTAGGCGATATTGGCCGCGACATGCGGCAGCAAGCCTTGCGTCGGGTCGGCGACGCGCCCGTCTTCGATCGCGGCATGGGTCACGCCGGCGCCAATGACGATGGCCTTGCCTTCGTCGCGCACGCCGTTGAAGCCGGCGATCGCGTTCAAGTCCACCACCGACGCCGGCTGCGCCAGGCGCAGGTTGAGCATCGGCCCGAGTGACTGCCCGCCGGACATCGGCTTGGCCATGCCGCCACTGGCCACTAGCTGCGCCCAGGCCTCGGGCACGGTGGCCGGCCGCGTGTATTCGAAGGCCGCGGCTTTCATGCGGCCGCTCCAGCGCGGGCTGCGGCAATCGCCGCCAACAGGCGCCGGGGACTCATCGGGCTTTCAGTGATTTCCACGCCCATGTCATGCAAGGCATCGTTGATCGCGTTGGCGATCGCCGCCGGCGGCGCGATCGCGCCGCCCTCGCCGATGCCTTTTTGCCCGAACTCGGTATAGGGCGACGGCGTCTCGATGTGGCCAATGCGAATTGATGGCACTTCGGGCGCCCCCGGCAGCATGTAGTCGGCCAGGGTGGAGGCCAGCGGCTGGCCGTTTTCATCGAACGGCATCTCTTCATACAGGGCGGTGCCGATGCCTTGCGCGGTGCCGCCGATGATCTGGCCGTCGACCACCATCGGGTTGACCAGCACGCCACCATCTTCGGCAATCGCGTAATCCAGAATCTCGACCGCGCCGAGTTCGGTATCCACCGCCACCACCACCGCGTGGCAGGCATAGGAAAAGGTGCCGGTATCGCGTCCGGCCTTGTAACCGGCGATCACCTCCAGCCCGGCCGGATCGATGTCGGCCGGCAGCAACTGTGGCGCGCGATGCCACACATGGGCGATGTCGGCCAGCGACATGCGGGCTGCTTCGCCTTCGAACACCTGACCACCCGACAAGCGGATCACAGCCACATCGCAGGCGAGCAGCTTGGCGGCGATCTGGCGCACCCGTTTGGCCATTTCCTTGCACGCCGCAGCCACCGCACCGCCGCTCATGACCATCGAGCGCGAGCCCCAGGTGCCGGTGGAGAAGGGTGACTTGTCGGTGTCGCCATGCGACAACCGCACCTTGGATACGGCGATGCCCAGCACCTGATTGGCCACCTGCGCCATGGTGGTTTCCATGCCCTGGCCGTGCGAGTGCGCGCCGATAGCCAGCTCCAGCACACCGTCCGCGGTGAGCCGCGCGCGACATTGCTCGTGGCCCGGCACGATCGGCACACCCCAGCCGAAATACACACTGGTACCGTGCGCGGCCTGCTCGCAAAACACCGCGAAGCCCACGCCGATGCGCCGGCCGTCGGCATCGCCGGCTTTCTGTCGCGCACGCACCGCCTCGAGCCCGATCGCCTGGCGTGCCATATCAAGAACGCGCGGATAGTCGCCGCTGTCGAAATGTTTTTTGGTGATGTTGTCGTAGGGCATTTCGTAGGGCTGCACCACATTGCGCAGGCGCACCTCGATCGGCTCGATGCCGGCGGCGCGGCCGATCGCATCGATCATCAGCTCGAGCGCGAAGCACACGCCGGTGCGCGCCACGCCGCGGTAGGGCAGGCTGGGCGGCTTGTTGGTAGCCACAGCCCAGGTCTTGCAGCGAAAGCGCTCCATCTTGTAAGGCCCGGGCAGGATGGAGGTGACCTGCGCGGCTTCGAGACAGGCGGAAAACGGGTACGAGGAATAGGCGCCCGAATCGACCGTCGCTTCGCAATCGATGCCCAGCAGCCGGCCGTCACGTTCGGCGTAGACGGTGATGTCGTAGTCGTGCTCGCGGCAGTTGGCGTTGGCGATCAGTTGCTCGCGCCGATCCTCGATCCAGCGCAGCGGTCGCTTCAACTTCATCGTCAGGTAGGCCAGCACGATCTCTTCAGGCAACAGAATGCCCTTGTAGCCGAAGCCGCCGCCCACATCCGGCGCGATCACGCGGATCTGCCCCTGATCCAGCCCCAGGCATTCCGCCAGGCCCTGGCGATTCACATGCACCATCTGGGCCGAGGACCACATGGTCAGCTGATCGAGCCGCGAATCCCACTGGCACACCACGCCGCGCCCTTCGAGCGGCGACATGCACTGGCGCGCGGTGCGGATGTGGCGCGTCAACTTGATCGGCGCGTTGGCAAGCGAAGCGATATCGTCATCGACAAACGATTCCAGAAACAGGTTGTCGCCCCATTCCTCGTGCACCAGTGCGGGGGGCGCCAAGCGCGCATCGCACATGTCGACCACCGCCGGCAATTCCT
>JAYVWK010000332.1:0-9734 GCA_043786185.1 Burkholderiales bacterium | reverse complement strand
GGGAGACTCTTGCGCATCCGAGGCTGACAGTGCCGGATTGACGATGCGACACGGGAATATCCCAGCCCTACGCGGGTGATTGCGCGAAAACTTCGGCTCCTCGCAGGCTCTACGGGCAGCCGAGGCAAAATACTTGACTTGACCTGTCCGTAAGGGCAGGGAATACTCCGCTTCACTTGGTTGAAATGCCTATCCTTGGGATCGCGAGTTTGCGGTTGATGGTGAAGCGGGGGCGGATGTCCATCACGTGCGCCTTGTTGGGCCGGGCAAGGAGCGTACCAGCCCTTTCGGTTGCCGGGGAAACTCGTTCCGGCCGTACCCCTCCAGGGCGCCCGGGTGCGGCATCACGTTGCGGGACCGGCCATTGTCAAGACGACAAATATAGGCCTGCCTACTGATCGCAATTCGCAGACATCGGTCAGGTTCTTGGAGATACAGTCCGTCGAAGCATGCGATTTTTTCATCTTTTGACAATTTGCTGGCCATGAGTGTTTTAAGATAGCGCAAGTCGTTCTCAAATTGACCAGTGATTTGCACTTGATCTTGCGCCGCCTTTGCTGCAATCGACAACGCCGCACTCTTGCCCGGCCGGCGCCCGGTGCCGGCCCTGGAGACGCGGCAGGGCGCGCAGGTGCGCCTGCGTCAGCGCGCAATTTTCAACCTGTGAAAGCGACAAGTGGCATCTGCGGGAGTCGCGGCGAGCCAGCGACGCCGGAGCGCGCCTCGAGCGCCGCGTCGTTTGTCGCGACGCGCGTTTGCGGAGGTCCGATGGGAGACTGCCGGCGAATGGACCCCTCCTGGTACTTTCGCGGGGGCGGCGCGTTACGGGCGCCATCGGGGCTCGTCGAATGAATCTGAAACGCGAAGTGCGCCATGCGTCCGCGGCCATGGCACTGACCGCCATGGCCGCATTGCTCGCCTTCTGGGAGATCGCGGCCATCGCGCGGGAACAGGCAGAGGGCGGTGACTGGGCGGGCGTCGCCACCCAGATCGTGTTTGCCCTCGCCTATCTCGCGCTCGTTGCCGGCGGCATGGCGTACCACTTCTCGCGCCACGGCTATCTGATTCGCCGCCTGGCGCACCGTGCCGAGGATTGGCAGACCCTCGAGGCGCGCTTTGCCGATTACGCTCCCATGCTCGCGGTGCTGGTACCGGCGTACAGGGAAGAGCCCTCCGTGGTCCGGCGCACCCTGTTGTCGGCCGCCCTGCAGGACTACCCGCGACGCCGCGTTGTCTTGCTCATCGATGATCCTTACACGCCGCGAAACCGCGCGGACGCGGCCAATCTCTCCGCCATGCGCGATCTTCCGCGCACGCTGCAGGCGCTGTTCGACCCGCAGGCGACCCGCTTCGACGCCGCAAGGCGCGCCTTTGCCCGCGCCTGCGGGCGCGAAGCCTACGACGGACGCTCGCAGGCGGCAATCCTGGCAGGCCTCTATGGCGAGGCTGCCGACTGGGTCGCCGCGGAGATCTCGCGCTACTCCACGGGCGACCACTCGGATGCGCTTCTCCTGGACACGGTGCTCGTGCCCTGCCGTGACGCGCACCGCGCGCGCGCGGCGCGCTTGCGGGAGCAGGCGGGCTCTGCGGCTGGCGTCGACCTCGACGCGGCGACGAAGGCGTACCGGCACCTGACTGCCATGTTCCGGGTCGAGTTCGCGAGCTTCGAGCGCAAGCGCTACGAGAACCTGTCGCACGAAGCCAACAAGGCAATGAACCTCAACAGCTATCTGGCCCTGATGGGCGGCAGCTTCCGCGAGGTGGCGGACCCCGAGGGCAGTGGCTTGCGTCTGGTTCCGACGCCGCCCGGCGACGGCGCCATCGACGTGCCTGACGCCGAACTCGTCCTGACTCTGGATGCCGACAGTGTTCTGCTGCCCGATTACGCGATGCGGCTCGCCGACATCATGAAACGCCCCGGCAATGAGCGCGTGGCCGTTGCGCAGACGCCCTACAGCGCCTTCCCGGGCGCGCCTGGCCTGACCGAGCGGATCGCCGGCGCGCAGACGGACATCCAGTACCTCATGCACCAGGGGTTCACCCTGCACAACGCCACCTTCTGGGTGGGCGCCAACGCGCTGCTGCGCAAGGCGGCGCTCGAAGACATCGCCACCGAGGCCGTCGAGCGCGGACACAGGATCAGGAAATACATCCAGGACCGCACCGTCATCGAGGACACCGAGTCGAGCATCGACCTTGCCGATCGCGGCTGGACCCTGTACAACTACCCTGTACGCCTTGCGTACAGCGCGACGCCGCCGGATTTCGGGTCGCTTCTCATTCAGAGGCGGCGCTGGGCCAACGGCGGCCTGATCATCCTGCCGAAGGCGCTGCGTTACCTCTGGCGAGGCGCACGACGCCGGGCCAGGCTGGGCGAGGCGTTCTTGCGGGTGCACTATCTGACATCGGTGGCGCTGGTCAACATCGCATTCCTGATGATCATGTTCGGCCCGTTCGAACGCAACCTGCACATCGTGTGGATCCCGCTCAGCATGCTTCCCTACATGATCGCGTACGCGCGCGACCTGGTGCATTGCGGCTATCGCTGGATCGATTATCCGCGCGTGTACGCGCTCAACCTGCTGCTGCTGCCGGTCAACCTCGGGGGCACGCTGCGTTCCCTGCACCAGGCCTGTACCGGCAGGCGAGCGCCGTTCGGCCGCACCCCGAAGGTGACGGGGCGAACTTCTGCGCACGGCGGGTACGTTGTGGTCGAATACGGGCTCCTTGCGGCGACGATTGCGATCGGCGTCGCGCACCTGGTCGCGCATCGCTGGATGAGTACCGCGATGGCTGTCGTTTACGCGGGCTTTCTCGGCTATGGCATGCTGCGCTTCATCGGCTTGCGTGCCAGCGCCGAGGATGTGCGGCTCTGGCTGCGGCCGCCGGCCGACTTGGATGCTGCCGCTGCGCATCGCGTCGAGGACGCCGGGATCTCGAACGAGCCGGTCGCGCCGGCCGGCCCTGAGTCGCGACCGTTCGGGAGCGTGATCAAGGATGCGGCATTGCGGCAAACCCATGGTGACAAGGCGTGATGGCGCAGCGCATGCAACCGAGGGCGTCGGCCGCGCTGGTGAAGCGGCGCTTTTCTGCGGAGAGACGCTGGGAGCGCTGCCGGCGGCGAAGTGCGATCGGAGCGGGGGATGGCGCATGACGCGGACGCTCAGGCTTGCCCTGCTGCTGGCGATTCCAGCAGCGGCGGCCATGCTGTACTTCCGCTTGCCCTGGCCGTTGTTGTTGCTGGGGGTGGCCGGGCTGTGCGTCGTGAGCGCCATGGCGCTGCGAAGCGACGCTGCCAAAGTGGCGATGGCCAACCTGGCCGCGCTGTGCGTGGCGCTGGCCGCCTTCGAGGGGTACCTGGAATACAAGGCCAGTACGGGCGACGGCACTCGCATGGAGGGTACGATCGTGAACGATTTCGTTGAGCGAGACGACCTGCTCGGCTACCGGCCGAAGATGGGCAGCCGCGTCACGGCGCGCAAGCTTCATGCCGACACCGTGATCTACGACGTCGTCTACAGCATCAATGCCGACGGCTTGCGCGTCATGCCGACGTCCGGACCGCATCCGGCGCGGCACTGCGCCGTGTTCTTCGGCGACTCAATTACCTTCGGCGAAGGTGTCGGCGACGAGGATGCCTATCCGTATCAGGTCGTTGCGGGAAGCGGCGGCGCGGTGGCGGGCTTCAACTTTGCGTTCAGCGGCTACGGCCCGCACCAGATGCTGGGCGCGGTGCAAGCCGGGGCGGTCGAGCGCATCGCGACGTGCCGGCCCTCGCACTTCGTCCATCTGGCGATCCTTGAGCACATCGCCCGGGTCGCCGGCCTGGCTGCGTGGGACCGGCATGGGCCGCGTTTCATGCTGGACGCGCGCGGCAGGCCGGTGCGCGACGGCAACTTCGACGCGCCGGCAGATCCGCGCTGGCCCAAGGTGCCGGGATGGCTTGCGGATTCCGCAGACCGCTATCGAACCTGGCAGAAATTCTTCGGACGCGGCCGCGCGTTGCGCGCGGCGGACCTGGATCTGTATTTGGCCGTCGTGCGCGAGACCGCGAGCCTGCTGCGCGAGCGCCATCCGGGCAGCAGGTTCGACGTTCTGCTCTGGGACGGGCGCGACGACGACAGGCTTGCGGTGATCGAACGCAGTCTCAACTCTGCAGGCATCAACGTACACCGGCTCACGGCGATCATTGACGATTTCAATTCCGCCGCGGCGCGCTATCTGCTTGGCCCGCAGGACGGCCATCCGAACGCGCTGATGCACCGGCACATCGCGGACTACGTGCTGGCCTCGGTCGTGTCCAGGCCCGGACCATGACGCGCACGCCAAGCCGAAAGAGAACCCGCGCGGGGTCCCGCAGATGATCGACAAGCTCATTCTCGGCATTTCGGCCTATTACCACGACAGCGCCGCGGCGCTCGTGCGTGGTGGATCGATCGTCGCCGCCGCACAGGAGGAACGCTTCTCGCGCAAGAAGCACGATGCCGGCTTTCCGCTGCAGGCGATCCGCTACTGCCTTAAGGAGGCCGGGGCGAGCCTCGAGGATCTCGATGCCGTCGTGTTCTACGACAAGCCGCTGGTCAAGTTCGAGCGGCTTCTCGAGACATACATGGGATTCGCCCCGCGCGGCCTTGCCTCGTTCGTGATGGCGATGCCGGTTTGGCTCAAGGATAAGCTGTTCCTCAAGCAGACATTGAAGCAGGAGCTGCGAGGGCTGTCGACCGGCGGCGGCGCGATGTTGCCCAGGCTGCTGTTCGCGGAGCACCACCAGTCGCATGCCGCCTCCGCGTTCTTTCCGAGCCCGTTCGAGCAGGCCGCGGTCCTTTGCCTGGATGGCGTCGGCGAATGGGCGACGACCTCGGCCTGGCTCGGGCGCGGCAGCAGCCTCGCGCCCTTGTGGGAAATCGACTTTCCCCACTCGCTTGGCCTGCTCTACTCGGCTTTCACCTATTACACCGGTTTCAAGGTCAACTCGGGCGAGTACAAGCTCATGGGCCTCGCCCCGTACGGCGAGCCGAGGTTTGCCGCGCTGATTCTCGACAACCTCATCGATCTGAAGGAGGATGGCACATTCCGGCTCAATCTGGATTACTTCGAGTACTGCACCGGCCTGCGCATGACCAACTCCCGTTTCGACCGCCTGTTCGGCGGGCCGGCGCGCCGGCCCGAGTCGCGCCTGACGCAGCGCGAAATGGATATTGCCGCATCGATCCAGGTGGTCACCGAGGAAGTCGTGTTGAGACTGGCGCGCACGCTGCATTGCGAGACCGGCGAGGAGTTCCTTTGCCTGGCCGGGGGCGTGGCCCTGAATTGCGTCGCCAACGGCCGCCTCCTGCGCGAGGGCCCGTTCCGCGACATCTGGATACAGCCCGCCGCAGGCGACGCTGGCGGCTCGGTCGGCGCGGCGCTGGCGGCCTGGCACGGGTATTTCGACGGCCCGCGCACGGTTGGACCGGGCGACGCCATGCGAGGCGCCTATCTCGGGCCGCGGTTCGATCGTGACGAAGTCCTGGCGCATCTCGATGCGGCGGGCGCGGTCTACGAGGAACTCAGCGACGACGAGCTGCCGGCGCGCGTCGCGCGCATACTTGAGGAACAGAACGTGGTCGGATGGTTTCAGGGGCGCATGGAGTTTGGTCCGCGCGCCCTGGGCGCGCGTTCCATCATCGGCGACGCGCGCAGCGAACGCATGCAGTCGGTGATGAATCTGAAGATCAAGCACAGGGAATCGTTTCGTCCGTTTGCGCCCGCCGTGCTGGCCGAGGAGGTTTCGCGCTATTTCGACCTCGACCGGCCGAGCCCCTACATGCTGGTCGTCGCGCCCGTGAACGAGAGACTGCGGATTCCGATGACCCAGGAGCAGCTTCAGCTGTTCGGCATAGACAGGCTCAATGTAAGGCGCTCCGAGATCGCGGCGGTCACGCATGTGGATAATTCGGCGCGCGTCCAGACGGTGCACCAGGACACGAACCCGCGATTTCACCGCCTGCTTCAGGAGTTCCGGAATCGCACCGGCTGCGCCGTGCTGGTCAACACGTCGTTCAATGTGCGCGGCGAGCCCATCGTTGGCTCGCCGACGGATGCCTATCGGTGCTTCATGCGCACCGAGATGGACTGCCTGGTCGTGGAGAACTTCATCATGCTGAAGGCGGCGCAACCGGAGCAGGCGCGCGACGATTCCTGGATGGCCGAGTTCGCGCTCGATTGAGAATGACACAGGACACGTTGCTAGCCCAATCGCGACAAATGCGCGAATTCGGCCTGGTGGTCGGGGCGATGTTCGCCCTGGTGTTCGGCATGCTGCTACCCTGGGTGTTTGGGCTGGCGTGGCCGCGATGGCCGTGGGTCGTATTCGCCGTCCTCGGGTCCTGGAGCTTGTTGCACCCGGCCAGTCTGCGGCCTGTCCACGCGGGCTGGATGAAACTGGCGGGGATCATCGGGGCCGTCAACAACTGCATCATTCTTGCGGCAGTATTCTTCCTGATGATCACGCCGTTCGGCTGGCTGCGACGGCTTGGCGGAGACCCGATGGCCCGCCGCACCGACCGTGCCGCGCCGAGCTATCGCAAAGCGAAGCAAAGCCGCGCGCCGGCGTCTTTTGAAAGGCCATACTGATGCTTGAACTCATTCGCGATCTTTGGGGCTTCCTGCGCGAAAGGAAGAAGTTCTGGCTCGCGCCAATCCTCGTGGTCCTGCTTGTGCTCGGCGGCCTGTTGGTCCTTGCCCAGGGCTCGGCGATCGCGCCATTCATCTACACCTTGTTCTGAGCGCGTCGTGCCGATATCAGTCTTGCGCCAGAGTCAGCGTCAACGGTGTCGGCTGGCGGTCGCCGGAGCGGAGCAGGAACAATGACCATGCGCGCTGGTCGCTGGCTGCTGCTGTGTCTGGCGCTGGCGCTGGGCGCGATCACGCAGGTGATGGCGACGGAACCGCCGCACCTGCCGATTCTCGTGTATCACCAGATCCGCAATGGCCCGGCCGGGCCGCTCGACAGCCTGGAGGCGATTTCCCTGGCGCGCTTCGAAGCGCAGATGCGGCATCTGCGGGACCAGGGATATGCCACGCTTAGTGCGCAGGAGGTCGTGGAGTATGTGCGCGGCGCCCCGGCACCGGCGTCGAAGATCGTCGCGATACATTTCGACGACGGATGGAAGTCGGCGCAACTGGCAATACCGGTGCTGGACCGATTCGGATTCAAGGCGACCTTCTGGATCATTGCCGGAAAGGGTATCGGCTGGCCGCACATGGACTGGGAAGAGGTCCAGGCGCTCGCCCGCAATCCCCGGTACGATGTCCAGTCGCACTCTATGACCCATCCCTGGAAGGACGGCGATACGCTGCTCGACTGGATGGCCGGCCGGGTGCCGGGCAAGGAGGCCGACCAGGCGCGCTGGGAATTGCGCGAATCGCGAAGGGTGTTGGCCGAAAAACTGGGAAGGCCGGTATCGCATTTCGCATGGCCGCGCGGGCTGTACGACGAGTCGCTGGTCGGGATGGCCGTTGAAGAGGGGTACGCGGGCTTGTTCACCGTTGACGATGGCGTGAATCGACAAGGCGACGACGTTCGCAGATTGCGGCGCACCATGGTTCATGGCGGCTGTGATGACGACGTCTTCGCACAAATCGTGCGCGATGGCGTCTATCGTGCCTGCGACACGATCCGCCACGGTGCCGCGCCACGCATGCGCTCGGCCGCCGGCGCGGAAACGAGGCGGTGACGGACTGCGGTCACGCGTCGCCGCACAGGGGCGCCGCGCCACGTGCTTGCGGACTTGCGCTCGCCGCTGTGCTGCTCTCGCACCCCGGCGCCGGCCGCGCAATCGACGTGCCTCCACCGGGAGGTGCCAGCGAGTCGAGGCTCGCACTGGACATGTCGCTGGACATGTCTTCGTTGCGGAGCGGTTCGCTGGACGCCAACGCCACGCTGGCACCTTTCGGAAGCATCTACGACAGCGGGCTGCGTCTCCGGCTGAGCATGGGCACCAGTTGGTATGAATACCTGGCGGGCGACAGTCCGCGGATCCTGGGTAACGGCCGCGGCAGGGAAGTCAATCTGCTCGTCGGCTACGGCCTGGCCCTGCAGCGGGTGAGCCTGATCGGCGCCATCGGTGTGGCCATGAGCGAGAGCGTCGACCAGGGACGCACGCAGTCCGCGCACGGTGCCAGGGCGGTGTTGTCGATCTACGCCAGGCCTGGTGATCGCAGCATGGCCTACGCGTCTTTGACGCATTCGACAATACAGTCGACCACGCAATTGCAGGCGAAGGTCGGTGCTAAGGTGCCGGGAAACTACTTCGTGGGGCCTGAAATCAACGTGACCTGGCGCGGCGGCGACCCGTGGAACACCAGCGCCACGGTTGCGCGCATCGGGGCGCACGTGTCCTCGGTGAGGGTCGGGAACTGGTACCTGAGCGTTTCCGGCGGCAGGTTGCGCGACCGTGATCTTGGATACGGCAATTACCTGGGCCTGGGTCTGTATGGCGGCTTCTGACCGGATTCCGGGACCGCGGGTCACTGCCCGTCGCAGTCGGAACGCCCGTGTCGGCGGCGGGTAACGCAGGCAAGCAGCAGTCCGCCGGCGGCCAGCAACGCCCACGGCATCGGCTCCGGCACCGCGGCCGCCGCGAATTCCACCCGCCAGACTCGGCCCATGTCCTGTTCGGCGAGATAGAGGTCTCCCCCCTGCGGGTCGAACGCCGGTGTTGACCGCGATGACGAACTGCGAGGCCGAGAAACGCCCGGCCAGGGGCACGAAATCACGCGTCAGGTCGATTTTCGCGCCCATCGCCTGCAAGGTCAGGGGCCGGCATGCAGGTAGCCGATGTTCGAGCCGTCCGCCGGCGCGGCGGCCAATGCCTGCGCGCCGACCAGTCCACCGGCTCCGGCCTTGTTCTCGACCACCAGGTTGATACCCGGGTGTATGCCCATGCGGTCGGCAATGCGCCGGCACAGCACATCGACACCACCGCCGGGGGGCACCGGCGCCGCCGTCCCGAGCGGACGCTGTGGTATCGCATCGTCCAGACCCACCTCGAAACCTGGCTGGAACTGGCCAGCGGAGAGGGCGGCTTCTCGGTGGATGGCTCGATACGCATCGAGGGTGCTGACCGGCCGTGACTCGAACGCCTTGCGCACCTGCGCCCGTCCGCCTTTCGCGCTGGAACATCTGCACCAACGCGATGCCGAGCATGTGGCCTAGCGCAACCCCAAGCCGGTGCGCACAACGGCGCCTGGCGCGCGTCCGGCAGCGTTGCTGGCGACGCCACTGGAACTGATCACGAAGATCGCCGCGCTGGTGCCGCCACCACGGGCGCACCGCCATCGCACCTGCGGCGTGTTGGCGCCCAATGCACCGTTGCGGCCGGTGGTGACGGTTCTCGCCCCTGCCGCCGTCCCGCCGGCGCCGGCTTCCGCGGCAAGCCGCGACGAGTCCCGCCATCGTGCCGTCGCCCTGTACCTGTGGGCCAGGCTGCTGACGCGCATCCATGAAGCCCGGCCACTGAGTTGCCCGATGTGCCACAGCCAGATGCGCATCATCGCCTGCAGCAACGATGCCGGCACCCTGAAGAAAATCCTCGACTACATCGGCGCATCCACCCAGGCACCACGCATCGCGCCCGCGCGTGGGCCACCGCTGTGGCAGATGGCTACGGCGGCGGAACAGGCGGAGAACGATCAACAATGGGATCAAGCCGCTCAGACTGGACCGGGGGTCGAGTTCGATCAGCGTGTCG
>JAYVWK010000331.1:0-3600 GCA_043786185.1 Burkholderiales bacterium | reverse complement strand
GAGGACTGCGACGCCGTCGTCACCGCCATCGGCGATTGAGGGTCATGTGTGTCGTGCAGTGTGCACGACATGTGGGAACTGGAACGCAAGGGTATTGCGACAGTGACCCTTTGTACCGCCGGGTTCAGGAATGCCGGGATGAAGCAGGCGTCGATGCTCGGAATTCCCGATCTGCCGATCGTGGACATTCCGTTTCCTTTCGCCTCGTTGGCGCCTGAAATGGCACGCGTTCGCGGAACCGAGGCCTTCACGGCGATCGTCGCCGCGCTCACGGTAAGCGGGTTGGCATGACGCGCAAGGCGGGCAATCGCGGGCCATTGGCCGGCATTCGCGTGCTCGATTTCACGCGGGTGGTGGCCGGCCCTTACTGCACCATGCTGCTCGGCGATTTCGGCGCTGACATCATCAAGATCGAAGAGCCGAATGGCGGCGACGAGCTGCGCGCGCTGGGGCCGCCGTTCATGGGCGAGGAAAGCGTCTTCTTCCTGAGCGTGAACCGCAACAAGCGCAGCGTCACGCTCGACCTGAAGGACGCCGCGGCGCTTGCGAAAGTGCGTGAGATGGTGAAGAGCGCGGACGTGGTGGTGGAGAACTTCCGCCCCGGCGTGATGGATCGCTTGAGTCTGGGATACCCTGCCCTGCGCCGCCTGAATCCGCGCCTGGTCTATTGCTCGGTGTCGGCATTCGACGCCAAGACCAGCTACGGCAGCCGGCCCGGTTATGACCTGCTCATTTCGGGCATCAGCGGCCTGCAGAGCATGACCGGCGAGCCGGGACGTGCGCCCCTGCGGCCTGGCGTGAACTTAGTCGACCTGACGGCGGGCACTAACGCCGCTTTAGGCATCCTGATGGCGGTGATCGCGCGCAATGCGACCGGGCGCGGGCAGAAAGTGGATGTGTCCCTGATGGACAGCGCCTTCGCCATCCTCGGGCAACTGGCGGCTATTTACCTCAATACCGGTAGCGTGCCGATGCGTCGCTCGCCGGAGGACCTGCATCCGCAGATCGTGCCCTATGGCACGTTCATGGCCAGGGACGGGCGCTACCTCAACGTCACGGTGCCGAACAACAAGTTCTGGGGCGCTTTCTGCGCCGCGCTGGGCAGAACCGAATGGACCGACGACGCGCGTTTCGCCACCAATGCCAAGCGCATCGCCAACCGGACCGTGCTGATTCCTCTGGTGGTCGCACGCTTCGCCGAGGACACGCGCAACCGCTGGATCAAGCGCCTGCTGGCGCGTGACGTTCCAGCCGGTCCGGTCAACACCATTGATGAGGTCGTCAAGGACCGCTACATCGAAGAGGCCGGCATGCTCGCCTGCATGGCGCATGCAAGCTGTGGAACGGTCGTCACCCCGGCCATTCCCATCCGCATGTCGGCCACGCCGGGCCAGGTGCGCCTGCCGCCGCCAGTGCTGGGCGAGCACAACGACGAAGTACTGGGCCGCGCGCGCCAGCCGCGTGCGGCCGGACGTCCAACCCGCAGCAATTAACGAGGAGAACCGCCATGAAATCCCGATTGTTCGCACGGCTTCTTGCCATCGCCGGCTTAGTCCCGATACTCACGCTTGCGGCAGGCGGCGCGCTTGCACAGGGCCAGCCGGTCACGCTGCGGCTGGGCCACATCCTCAACGAGACTTCGCTGTACCACGTGAGCGCCACCAAGTTCGTCGAAGCGCTGACCAGGAACAGCGGCGGACGAATCAAGGTCGAGATATTCCCCAACGGCACCATCGGCTTCGAGCGCGACCTGATCGAGGGCATGCGCCTGGGCACCGTCGATGCCGGCGTGATCACCAACGCGCCGATCGCCGGCTTCGAACCGCGCATGATGTTGCTGGACCTGCCGTTCCTCTTTAAATCGCGCGAAGGCGCCTTCAAGGTGATGGATGGTGAAATCGGCAAGCGATTGTTCGGCTATCTTGAAGCGCAGAACCTGAAGGGGCTGGCGTATTTCGACGCCGGCTGGCGTACCGTGGTTTCGACCAAGAAGCCGCTGGTCAAGCCCGAGGACTATCCGGGCAGCCGCTTTCGCGTGCTCGAGAGCCCGCTTTACGTGGCCACCTTCAAGTCGCTGGGCGTGAACGCCACGCCGATGAACTTCGGCGAGGTCTATACGGGCCTGCGCCAGGGCACCATCGACAGCCTCGATTTGCCGATCTACGTGGTCCACAGCGCGAAGATGTACGAGGTGGCCAAGTACATGGCGATGACCGAGCACATGCTGACCCCGGTGGTGCTGATGATGTCGAACGCCAGGTTTAAATCGCTTTCTCCGGAGCTGCAGCAGATCGTCATGAAAAGCGCGCAGGAAGTCACTGCACTGCAACGGCAAATCGCGCTGGAGACCAACAACGACATTCTCGAGAAGCTGCGCGCGCTGAAGATGGAAATCGTGCCGGTGCCTGACAAGCGGGCATTCCAGGAGAAGATGCAGGTGGTCTACCGTGAGTTCGAAAGCAAGATCGGCCGTGATCTGATCCAGGCGGTGCAGGCAGCGCAATGATGCGTTGGCTGCGTTCGCTTGACCGGGTGGCGGCGCGCTGGGAGCGTGGCGCGGCCGTGGCCTTGCTGGCGCTTACGGTGATCATCGTGGTCCTGCAGGTGTTCTTCCGTTACGTGCTCAACAGTTCGCTCAGTTGGAGCGAGGAAGCCGCGCGCTACCTGTTCATCTGGGCGGCGCTGCTGGGCTTTTCCAGTAGCGTCGAGGCGCGCCGGCTGTTCAGCTTCGAGATGCTGGTCGCGCGCATGTCGCGGAGAGGCAAGCGCGTGTGTGCTGTCCTCAACGTGATTGCCGCCGTGGCCTTCCTCTGGGTGCTGGTGGTCGACGGCGCCGGTCTCGTCGCCATGACCGCCAGCCAGAGTTCGCCCGCCATCGGCATGCCGATGGCGATCGCCTATGCGGCGCTGCCCGTGGGTGGCATCTTAGTCGCGCTGCATTTCCTGGCGGCACTGGGCGCGGTCGAAACCGAAGCGGCAGAATGACACTGGTTCTCGCGGCGGCTTTCCTGCTGTTCCTGCTGGTCAACGTTCCGATCGCGCTGACGCTTGGCGCTGCGGCGGTGTTCGCGCTTCTGTGGGACGGCAGTATCCCCTTGCTGGTGGTGCCGCAGCGCATCTTCACCGGTGTCGATTCATTTCCTCTGCTGGCGATTCCGCTGTTCATTCTGGCCGGCGAATTGATGGAGCACAGCGGCATCTCGGGCAGGTTGGTGAAGCTGGCTCAGGTACTGGTGGGCTGGCTGCGTGGCGGGATCGGCATGACGGTGGTGGTGACCGAGGTGTTTTTCTCGGGCATCTCCGGTTCGACGGTAGCCGATACCTCTGCGCTGGGCACCACGATGATCCCAGCCATGAAGCGCGCGGGCTATTCCGCACCGCGCGCCGCCGCCATCGTCTCCGCGGCGTCGGGCATGGGCATCCTGATTCCGCCATGCATCAACATGGTGGTCTACGGGATCATGGCGCAGGTCTCGATCGCGGCGCTGTTCGCGGCGGGCTTCCTGCCGGCCTTCGTGATGGCGGCGCTCTTGATGTTCCAGCTCTACATGCAGGCGAGAAGCGACCCCGGAATCGTCGTTTTCGCGCGGCCTTCCCTGC
>JAYVWK010000330.1:0-4229 GCA_043786185.1 Burkholderiales bacterium | reverse complement strand
GGCCCAGGCGGCGCCTGACGTGACGGCGACCCCAAGCGCGATGACGAAGAGGATGGTTTTAGTTTCATGATGCGTCCTTTCAGTTGAGAAAAAACAGATGGATCAATGGCCGGGATGGCCAGTCGGTATGACGACAGCGGCGCCCGGCGCCTGAATTCCCTTGCCGTTCGCTGGATTGATTTCGGTCATGCGTGCCGTCCACTCGATTGAACAGGAATACGTTTTTCGAAAGTGCCGACCCCAAGATAGCTGGTGCGGAAATGATCGGTGCCCATCACATGGAAGTCAGGTGCATAACGCGTCAACGTGCGCCACGGCTGACCCAGCCCCCGATACGTTGTCAAGTAATTTCTCGCGCGGTAGGCGGTAAACAGATTCAGGCCGAAGCCCCACCACCATGGCAGGAAGCGGGCGCCGACAACTACGATCCGGGCGCCAGGCTTGGCGGCCGCGCTCATCGCCGCGATCGCCGCAGACGATTGCAGCACGTCATGGGTGTAACAAAGGAAAAACGCGTCGAACGTTTCCGTTTCACCCAGGTTCTCGACCGGGCCGACGATGATCCTTGCCTGTGCGGCGACTCCTGCCATGGCCACGCGGGCTCGCGCCAATTCAGCCATGTCCGGAGACAACTCGATTCCGGTCACGCGTCCAGCGGGCCCAACGGCACGCGCCAGCGACACCAGGGTCGCTCCGGTGCCGCAGGCGATGTCGGCCACGTGCTCGCCGCCACGCAGGCCGAGGGACTCGATCGCCGCCGCGCGGATGCCCTCGATCCTGCTGCAGGTGCCGTCATAACCGGGCGCAAGTTCGCGATAGCGTGCCAACGAGAGGTCGTGCTTCGCGCCGGGGCGCAAGTCTGCAAGAATTGCATCCAGCACGGCCTCCCGCCCGATTTCGGGTGTTCGCGTTGCCCGGTCGCCGGAGAGGACTGTTTTCGGACGAAGACGATCGACGTTCATGATTTTCCCGGTGGGTGGCATGGCAAGACACCTTTCGTGGCTTCACCCTTGCTGGTTTGCGGGGCGGCGGCGCCGCCCCCCCGCGACATTACTTGGTGGGTTTGCCGTGCTCGTGCTTGCCGTGTTCGTGCTCGTCCTTCTTCGCGGCGCCTGCCGGCTTGGCTTTGTCATCCTTCATCGCCGAACCGTGCTTCTTGTCGTGCGACGCGGCTTCTTTCTTTGGCTTGTCGCCATGTTTGTGGTCGTCGCTCGCCAGGCTGGCTGTGGCGAACAACGCTATTGCGATTCCCATACCGATGATTGAACAGACTTGTTTCATGGTTTGCTCCCTTGGTGGTTGAACGAAGAAAAAGTCGCGGCCCGCAGGCCGCTCAATGCCCGGAATGCCCCCCGGATGGTTTGCGTACGGTGAGTTCGATGCTCTTGCCGCCGCCGGTGGCACGGCCCGTGGCGGGGTCGATCTCGGTCATGCGCGAGGTCGGCGCCCGGGTCGGATTGAGCGATTCCCCGGCCCACTTGTAGGCCACCGTGTTGGGCGGATACTTGTACGGCCCGGGGTCCTTGTAGTCGTTCTTCGCCTGCCCTTCGCGCACCTTGACGGTGGTGAACATGCCGCCCATCTCGATCGGCCCGAACTGGCCTTGGCCTGTCATCATCGGCAGGGTGTTGTCGGGAATCTGCATTTCCATTTCGCCCATGTCGGCCATGCCGCGCTCGCCCATCACCATGTAGTCCGGCACCAGCTTGTTGATGCGCGCGGCGATGCCGCGATGGTCGACACCGATCATGGTGGGCACGCCATGCCCCATCGGGTTCATGGTGTGGTGGCTCTTGTGGCAATGAAACGCCCAGTCGCCGGGCTCGGTGGCTTCGAATTCAAACGCGCGCATCTGGCCCACCGCGATATCGGTGGTGACTTCCGGCCAGCGTGATGAGGGCTGCGTCCAGCCACCGTCGGTGCAGGTGACCACGAATTCGTGGCCGTGCAGGTGGATCGGGTGGTTGGTCATGGTCAGGTTGCCAACGCGGATGCGCACGCGGTCGCCCATCCTGCAGACCAGCGCATCGATGCCGGGGAAGGCGCGGCTGTTCCAGGTCCACAGGTTGAAGTCGAGCATGGTGTTGATCTGCGGGGTGGCGCTGCCGGGGTCGATGTCATAGGCGTTCAACAGGAAGCAGAAGTCGCGATCCACCGGCATGAAATTCGGATCCTTCGGGTGGGTGACCCAGAAGCCCATCATGCCCATCGCCATTTGCGTCATTTCATCGGCATGCGGGTGGTACATGAAGGTGCCGGCGCGGCGCGCGATGAATTCGTAGACATAGGTTTCACCAGGCTTGATCTGCGGCTGGTTGAGGCCGCCCACGCCATCCATGCCGTTGGGCAGGCGCTGGCCGTGCCAGTGGATGGTGGTGTGCTCTGGCAGCTTGTTGGTGACGAACAGGCGTACCTTGTCGCCTTCGACCACCTCGATGGTCGGGCCGGGCGACTGTCCGTTGTAGCCCCACAGGTTGGCAATCATGCCGGGGGCGATCTCGCGCCGCACCGGTTCGGCGATCAGGTGAAATTCCTTGTAGCCGTCTTTCATGCGCCACGGCAGGGTCCAGCTGTTCAGCGTCACCACCGGGTTGTAGGGCCGGCCCGTGGCGGGTGGCGGGGTGATGACAGTGGCGGCGGAGTCGCGCAGCGGCGCCTCGGGCACGGTGGCCTGGGCAACGCGCGAAACCGCGGCCGCGCCGATCAGCGCCGCGCCGATGCCGGCGCCTTGTGCGAAGAAGCGGCGGCGTGCCGGCGCGAGGGTTTTCTTGGGTGTGGGGTTCATGGTTTTCATGGTTTCAATGTCCGCCGGCCGGCTTGGCTGCCACCGGCGTCATGGCGCGGCCAAGCCCCAGGGTTGCGGGTTTGCCGATCAGGGCCATCTGCAGGTCCGACTCGGCGATCCAGAAATCGCGCTGCGCCTCGATGGTGGCGTTGACCGCCATCACCTGTTCGCGCGAGTCGGCCAATAGTTCGAACACGCTTTTCAACATGCCGTTGTAGCGCAGCAGCATCTCGTCGGAGATTTTCTTGCGCAGGGGCACGATCTCGTCGCGATAGTGGCGCGCAAGGTCGTGCTGGGTGCGATAGCCGGAGTAGGCCTCGCGCACTTCACTTTGCGCATTGACCGCGGTTTCGCGAATCCGCTCCGCTGCCTGCATGTAGCGTGCTTCGGCGCCGGCGATGCGCGCACCGCCGAAGTCGAACAGCGGAATGTCGAAACCCACTTCCCAGCCGCGCTTGCGTGGCTCGCTGCCTTCATCGACACGGGCGCGGCCGATTTCCAGCACGTTGGTGAAGCGCGTGATGCGCGAGAGGCCGAGCGTGGCGGCCAGTGACTCCGCCTCGAAGCGTGCGGCGGTCACGTCCAGCCTTTCCTGCATGGCCTCGCTGGCGATCGCGGTTTCATCGCGCGCCACCGCCGGCAGCTCCGGCAGGCGCTCCGGCAGCCGGAACGCGGCCGGATCGGAGAGGCCCATCAGGCGCGTGAGCTGCTCGCGCGCGACGCTTGCTGCGTGCTGCGCGCGTGCCATTTGCGCGGCGGCATCGGCATAGAAGGCATGCTCGCGCATTTGCGTCAAGCGCGAGAAGTTACCGGCGCGCGCCATGCGCCGCGCCAGTTCCGCCCCTGCCTCGGCCGACTCCTTCACCTGGCCCATGTACTGCAGGGTTTGCGCCGCTGCGACCGCCACCACCCAGGCCTTGCGGGTATCGGCGGCGGTGCGCAGCATTTCAGAGGTGACCACGCGCCGCGTGCCTTCGAAGCGGCGGCCGGCCGCTTCCATGCGCAAGGGCAGGGTGATGAGCGACATCACGCCGAACGACAGCAGGCTTTCGATCTTGACGTCATTTTCGCGGTTGATCGCGCGCATGAAGGCAAAGCGCGGATTGTCGATGCGCCCGGAAGACACGAGGTCGCTCTCCGAGATGCCCAGTTCGGCATAGGTCGCCTGCAGCCCGGGGTTGTTGTAGAGCGCGATTTGCACCGCATCGTCGGCAGACAGGGCTTGCGCGAGAAGCGCCGCGACTTTCTGGCGCACGCTGTCGGCATCGCTCTCGCTCCTGATCCATACGGCGTCGCGGCCGAGGCGATCCTTGGCTGTCTGCTGCGTCAGGCCGAAGCCGCGATCTTCGGAGAAGTTGGCGCAGCCGCCCAGTAGCCCCGCTGCAACCGCCATGGTCAAGGTGCGCATCAAAGGTGTTTTCATTTGCGCTCTCCGGCCCGGTGC